>DASVLN010000351.1:0-3597 GCA_036384855.1 Burkholderiaceae bacterium
GCCAGCGCGCGTTCCAGCTCGCGACGCAGCTCGCGCATCTCGAGGCCGGCGCACTGATCGACGAGCTCGCCCACACAGGCGGCTTCGCGAGCCCCGACGCGCGCGCGCTGGCGCGCATCGGCCTGGCGAGCTACTTCGCCGGCGCGCTGGTGCTGCCGTACCGGCGCTTCCTCGCCGCCGCCGAGCAGCTGGGCTACGACATCGACCTGCTGTCGCAGCGCTTCGGCGTCAGCTTCGAGACCGTGTGCCACCGGCTGTCGACCCTGCAGCGGCCCGACGCGCGCGGCGTGCCGTTCTTCTTCGTGCGCGTCGACCGCGCGGGCAACATCTCCAAGCGCCAGTCGGCCACCGACTTCCACTTCTCGCATACGGGGGGGACGTGTCCGCTGTGGAACGTCTACGAGGCCTTCGCGCATCCGGGCAAGGTGCTCACGCAGGTCGCGCGCATGCCCGACGGCCGCACCTACCTGTGGATCGCGCGCTGCGTCTCGCGCGCGACCGGCGGCTACGGCTCGCCCGAACGCACCTTCGCGATCGGCCTGGGCTGCGACGTGCGCCACGCCCACCGGCTCGTCTACGCGAAGGGCCTGGACCTCGCCGACTCCGAGGTCGCGACCCCGATCGGCGCCGGCTGCCGCATCTGCGACCGCCGCGGCTGCCCGCAGCGCGCGTTCCCGGCGCTGGGCAAGCAGTTGCAGGTCGACGAGAACGAGCGCCCGCGCGAGCCGTACGCGAGCGCGTAGGCCGCGGGGGCGGGGCGGCTACTCTGCGGCCTTGTCGCCGCCGCGCCGCAGCACGAGCCAGTGCACCGGCGCCTTGCCGTCGAGCTCGATGACGTAGCGCCCGTCGCGGTACGCCACCGGCCGCGCGGTCTCCCGGTCGCCGTCGATCGCAGACAGCTTCATGCCGGCCGGCGCGCGCACGGTGATCGTGCCGGACGCCGCCTCGGTGACGAAGGGCGTGCGGTTGCCGGGCGAGGGCTGCGAGCGCGTGCCGACCGACACGAGCAGCGCGCCCGCCTCAGCGATCGGGCGCTCGTCCAGGCTCTGCACCGCGATCGCCGCGTTGCGCGTGCGCATGTGGATGCCGACCTCGCCGAGCTCGAACGTGCGGTCGCCGAGCCAGCCCAGCGCGGCGCGCGTGCGCGGCGTGGAGATCGTGTACACGCCGTCGCCCCAGTCGCGCGTGAGCTCGCCGGTGTCGCTCGTCGCGCTGGTCGCGTCGGGCGGCAGCACCGACTGGTGCGGATCGTGCAGCAGCGTCGCGCCGGCGGGCGGCGCGATGCGCTTGAGCCAGGGCAGGGCGGGCGTCTCGGGCATCGCCACGAGCAGCCGCCCGCGCGTCATCGCGCTGCGCAGCGCGGGCGAGTTCGCGGCCGATGCCGGCTCGCCGTAGAACGCGTCCGCCGGCAGGTCGAGCACGTAGGTCGACTTCGCCTCGGCGACATGGCGCTCGCGGTACAGCAGCGCGGCCGCGGGCATCATCGCCATCAGCGACGGGTCGTTGTACATGTACCAGTTCGACGGGCGGTTGTTCTTCGTCGGCTCCTGCGTCCATGCGAACTGCATCAGCGCGTCCCAGCCCTGGTGCGCCGCGGTGGCGGCCAGGTACAGCGGCACGACGTGGCGGTCGGGGGTGGGGAACGGCTCGTCGTTCCATTCCGTGACGGTCAGCGGATAGCCGACGACCTGGGCGGCGCCGATCCAGTCCGCGAGGTTGGGCGCGGTGCGCGGATCCGCCGACAGCGGGTCGACGCCGCCGTAGACGTGCACGTCGATCAGGTCGCCGGTGGTCAGCGCGGGCAGCGCGGTGACCGGGCTCTTGCCCCAGGTGCTCGTCGTGGCGATCGGCGCCTTCGCGCCGAGGCGGCGCAGCCCCTCGATCTCGCTCGCGTCGAAGCGGTGCTCGAGGTCGTTGAGGAAGATCCGCGGCAGGCCCGGCTCCCAGGCGTGCCAGACCTTGCCGGCCGGCACGCCGTTGGCCTTGGCGAACTCCGCGGCGGCGTCCATGTAGGCCTTGTCGTTGACCGGCACCTTCTTGTCGGGGAGCAGCGCGTTGCCGAAGTGCGTCGTGACGTCGTTCTCGTTGGTCAGCAGCAGCGCGACGATCGCGGGCTCGTCCTTGTTGGCGACGTGCGTGAACGCGTTGCGGTGGTTCAGGTACGCCTCGTCGAAGCGCATCATCGCCGCCTGGATCGACGGGTTGACGTAGTTGAAGCCGCGCAGCTCCGCGACGTCCTTGCCCTTGCGCATCTCGTCGAAGCCGTCGATGTGGTCGCCCTCCTTGAAGACGCGCGCGACCTCGAGGTCCAGCCAGACGTAGATGCCCTCGTCCTTCAGGCACTTGACCCACCAGTCCAGCAGCTCCAGCGAGTCGGGATCGAGCGTCTGGGTGTCGCGCGCGGTCTTGGGGTTGCCGAAGATGTTCGGGTTCACCCACGGCGAGTCGTGCTGGTGCAGGCGCACGAGGTTGAAGCCCATCGCCGCGAGCCGCTTGGCCTGCGCGCGCACGTCGTCCTTGGTCGTCCTGTACAACGCGTAGCCCACGACGTTGGTGCCCCAGAAGCGCGCGGGCGTGCCGTCGGCGAAGACGAGGCGGTCGCCGTCGCGCCGCAGCTCGCCGTGGCGGCCGGCGGGCTTGTCGCCGCGATTCAGGAAGCTCAGGTCGGGGATGCGGCCGGCGTTGCCCAGCGTGTCGACGGGCCAGTCCTGGGGCGGCGGGCCGCCCAGGCGCTCGGCGAGCATCGGCCGCGACTCGATGCCCTTGAACGTCCAGGTGGCCGTGTAGCGGGTCACGCCGGCGGGAATCCTGTCGGTGTAGAAGAACGCGCGCAGGCCGCTCTTGTCGCCGGGGTGCTCGTACATGATCGCGGCCAGCGGATGGTCGAAGCGCACCTCGACCTGCGGCCCGCCGTCGCGGCCCCAGCGCCAGCCGCGGTTGTCGGGCAGCAGCTCGGGCTCGCCCATCGTCGCGCGCCAGGTGCCGAGGTCGAAGTGGAAGCCCAGGCCGCCGCCGCTCGTTCCGGGGGTGCCCGAGCCGCCGTCCATCGCGAACGTGAGCGTCCAGCTCCCGTCGGGACGGCGCTCGGCCTGCTCGTCGAGCTTGACGTCCAGCCGCTTGCCTTCGCTGCGCGCCGTGTAGCGCCCGGGGCCCGCGGGCGCGAGCTCCGGCTTGAGGTAGGCGAACTGCCAGTTCGGGCCCCAGAACGCGAGCGAGGGCTTGACCGCCGGCACGCCGCCGGCCTCGACCACCGGCAGGCCGCTCGCCTCGTCGAGGCTGGTCGTCCAGCGCGGGCCGGAGGCGGGCGCCGCGTGGGCGAGCGAGCAGGCGGCGGCGAGGCCGAGCGAGGCGAGGAGACGGCGAAGCGTGGTCATCGATGTCCTGGTGGCGACGGGCGTCCGCATGGGATCCGGGCGTGCCCGTGGGGTTCCCGCCTCGGCAAGCGTCGTGCGAGGCCGCGCGCGGCTTCAGGTTCGGAAATAGCGTTGCGTTCCGCATGCTACCCGCGCCGCGCCGCGCCGCGACCCGGCCGGCCGCCGTCAGGCCGCGTCGTCGGCGAGCAGCGCGCGCCACTCGGGGCCGGGCGCGCACTCCAGC
>DASVLN010000352.1:0-1699 GCA_036384855.1 Burkholderiaceae bacterium
CAGGCTGGCGTAGATCGCGAGCCGCCGCAGCGAGCCGGCGTCCAGCAGCAGCAAGCGCTTGACCGGCGAATCGAACGCGTAGTCGGCCTGCACATCGACGACGCCCAGGCGCGCGAGCACGTCGCGCAGCACGGCCTGCGCCTGCGGCCCGAGCCGCGCCAGCCGCATCCGCGCGTGCACCGGCCAGTCCGGCGGCAGCCAGCTCGGGTGCAGGCTCGCCTCCGGATGCAGGTTGAAGCGCAGCACCAGGCGCATCAGGCCGAGCGGGCCGGCCGTCACCGGCGCGGCATCCATGGTCATTCGAAGGGCTCCGTCAAGTCGATCTCGCATCCGACGCGTGGCAGGGCCGCTCCCGGCCGGCCAGCGCCCGGCCGCCCGAAGCAGGCCGGCTCAGCCCCTTGGGGGCGGCGAGCGGACGCGAGCGGGGTCGTCATCACCGGCGCAGGACCTCGCGCTGCAGCCAGGTCCGCAGGTCGAGCCCGCGCCGCGCCAGCAGCGTCGGCAGTGCCATCAGGGCGAGCGCGGCGACGATCAGCAGCACCAGCAGCGTGACCACCGCGCGCTGCGACATGCCCAGCACCTCGCGCGCCGAGTCGACCGGCGCGAAGCCCGTCGCTGCCGGCGCGGCGCGCGGCGCCGGCAGCAGCGTCAGCGCGACCTGGTCGGGCGTGAGGCCCTCGATGCTGTGGGCGACCAGATCCTTGACCGCGGGCGCGAGCAGCCGCAGGTCGACGTCGGGGCGGTGCTTGATGAAGACGGCCGCCGACGAGGGACGCACCTTGTCGCTCAGCGGGTCGTCCTGCGGGATGACCACGTGCACCCGCGCCTCGACGACGCCGTCGATCGAGCGCAGCGTGTGCGACAGCTCCTGCGAGACCGCGAAGATGTAGCGCATGCGCTCCTCGGCGGGCGTCGAGACCAGGCCCTGCTTCTGGAACATGTCGCCCATGCTCGCGTAGTGCTGCTCGGGCAGGCCCTGCGCGCGCAGCAGGTCGAGGGCCGGGCCGACGCGGTCCTCGTCGACCTGCACCTGCCAGTCGCCGCCGTCCACGCGCTCCTTGCGCGCGTCGATGCGGCCGTCGGCGAGCGCGGCGACGACCTCGTTGGCCTCGGTCTCGTTGAGCCCCGAGTAGAGCTCGACCTTGCAGCCGGCCAGCAGCAGCGCGAGCGCGGCGCAGGCGGCGATCCGCGGGAGGAAGGTGCGGGTGGTCATCGCATCAGCCCTGGTTCTTCAGCAGGCTGCCGAACAGGCTGGTCGCCGAGCTCGCCAGGCTGGTGGCGATGTGCAGCTTGGAGAACAGCATCTGCGCCTCCATGCCGTTGTTCGCGACGGTGAACATGCTCTTGATCGGGTCTCGCGGGTCGTAGGCCTTGAGCATGCTCGTCCGGATCTCGTCGAACGAGCGCGTGTTGCCGAACTCGGCGGCGAACGAATGCGCGATGTCGCCCGGCGTGGGCGTCGCGGCGGGATCGAGCGCGGGCTGGCCCTGCATCAGGGTCGCGAACATGCGCGTGTCGGCCGGCTCGAGATGGGCCGGGGGCGGGGTGGTCGCGGCGGCGGCCTGCGGCGCGCTCGCGGCGAGGACGGCGATGGGATCGGTCATGGCGGGCCCTTTCCTTCGAAGATGCGGACACGGGCGAGGCCGCGCGCCAGGGAGGATGCGCGCGCGGGCTCGCCCGTGCTGCGCGGCGCCCTCGC
>DASVLN010000353.1:0-3694 GCA_036384855.1 Burkholderiaceae bacterium
CGTCGTCCCCGCCCACGGAACTGGCCGCCGCCTCGGCCGCCGGCGCGGGCGAGGCAGAGCCGCACCTGTTGGCCGCCGCGTTCGATGCGCTGTCCAGCGACCCGCCTGCCGCGGGCACGGCGATGACGCAGCCGGTCGTCGTCGGGCGGCTGGTCCTCGTCCACGACCTGAGCTTCATCGAGAAGCGCAGCCAGGACACGCGACGCTACCTCGTCGGCCTCATCGCCATCCTGGGTTTCGTGATGGCGCTGATCACCATGGTGGTGGCGCAACTGAGCTGGCGCGGGTGGGTGCAGGGCGTGCGGGCGCTGCTGCGCGGCGAGGGCATCATCAGCCCCATGGATGGCAGCGGGAGCGTGGCCCCTCCGCCGGAGCTCGAACCCTTCGCGTCCGACCTGAGGGAGCGGCTGCGCGACCTCGAGGACGAATATCGCCGCATGCAGGGCGGCCCCGAGGCGAGCTGGAACGCCGAGCGCCTGCGCCGCCTGCTCATGACGCAGCTGCGGGGCGACCAGGTGATCGTCGTCTCCAACCGCGAGCCGTACATCCATCAGCACGTCAAGGGCAGCGAGGAGATCGTCGTGAAGCGGCCGGCGAGCGGACTGGTCACGGCCGTCGAGCCGGTGATGCGCGCATGCTCGGGCACCTGGATCGCGCACGGCAGCGGCGACGCGGATCGCGAGGTCGTGGACGCCAACGACCGCGTCGCCGTGCCGCCGGGGCACGACGACTACCAGCTGCGCCGCCTCTGGCTCACGCCCGAGGAGGAGCAAGGCTACTACTTCGGCTTCGCCAACGAAGGCCTGTGGCCGCTGTGCCACGTGGCCCACGTGCGTCCGGTGTTCCGAGAGTCCGACTGGGAGGCCTACCGCACCGTCAACCAGCGCTTCGCCGACGCGGTCGTCGCTGAGGCACGCAGCGAGGATCCCATCGTCCTCGTGCAGGACTACCACTTCGCGCTGCTGCCGGCGATGGTGCGCGAGAAGCTGCCGAACGCGACCATCATCACGTTCTGGCACATCCCCTGGCCGAACCCGGAGTCCTTCGGCATCTGCCCGTGGCGGCGCGAGATCCTGCAAGGCATGCTGGGCTCGACGATTCTCGGCTTCCACACGCGCTTCCACTGCAAGAACTTCATCGAGACCGTGGATCGCTTCCTCGAGGCGCGCATCGAGCACGAGCATTCGACGATCTCGTTCAAGGAGGACGAGACGCTGGTCGAGTCCTATCCGATCTCGATCGAGTGGCCGAGCGACGAGACGATCGCCTCCTGGCCGTCGATCGAGGAATGCCGCCACCGGGTGCGCGAGCGCCTCGGGCTGCCCGCGACCGTCACGCTGGCGGTGGGCATCGACCGCTTCGACTACACGAAGGGCATCCTCGAGCGCCTGAACGCGGTGGAGCGGCTGCTCGAGAAGCATCCCGAGTGGATCGAGCGCTTCGTGTTCGTCCAGGTCGCCGCGCCGACGCGGAGCTCGCTCGACGAATACCGCATCTTCCAGGAGCAGGTCGAGCGCGTGACGACGCGCATCAACGAGCGCTTCGGCCGCCCGGGCTACCAGCCGGTGCACCTGCTCGCGCAGCACCACGACACGGCCGCCGTCAACGAGTTGTTCCGCGCCGCCGATGCCTGTGTCGTCACCAGCCTGCACGACGGCATGAACCTGGTCTGCAAGGAGTTCGTGGCCGCGCGCGATGACGAACAGGGCGTGCTGATCCTCAGCCGCTTCGCCGGCGCCGCGCGCGAGATGACCGAGGCGCTGATCGTCAATCCATACCACGTCGAGGAGACGGCCGACGCGCTGCACCGCGCGGCGACGATGCCGCCGGCCGAACAGCGGGCGCGCATGTCCAGCATGCGCAGTACGGTGCACGAGTTCAACGTCTTCCGCTGGGCCGGCCGCATGCTCACCGACGCCGGGCGCTGGCGCCTGAAGGCTCGCGTCGACGCGCGGGTGCGCCGCTTCCGGCACGAAGGACAGAGAGGGCTCTGACATGAGGGAGCACACCCGACCCACCGTGGACGGCGCCGGCGATCGTCCGCCCGATGCCGACACCGGCGCACCGACCCCTCGCATGGGCGTCGATCCGTTGCCTCCGCGATCGCGCGAGCCGTCCTGGCGCGGCGAGCCTGCGGCGGACGTACGCGCCTCCGGGGAGCCATCGGCCGGCCAGTCGTCGCCAGGCGGCCTGCCGCTCGAGCAGGGCTCGTCCGGCGACCCTTCGATGTCGAAGAAAGCAACCGGCGACTGGACGCCCTCCGCGCCGCCCTTCGCGCCGATTTCCCCGGCCGCGCCGCCCCGAGGCCATGCGTCCGACGACCCCGCGCACGACGACCCGCCCTCCGGCGAGCACCCCGACACGGCCGCCGACTTCCCCCATGGCATCGAGGACGACGTGCAGCCGCTGCAGTCCGGCGTCGACACCGGCGCCGGCGCGTGCGTGGGGGCGCAGTTGCGGCACCTGTCCAGCCCCGAGGGGCAGGCGGCGCTCGTGGCGCTGATGCGCGGCTCCGTGCTGTTCGCGTTCGACTTCGACGGCACGCTGGCGCCGATCCGCCCGCGCCCCGGCGACGTGCACGTATCGGCGACGCTCGCGCTGCGGCTCGAGAAGCTCGCCCGGCTGCGGCCGGTGGCCATCGTCACGGGACGGCGGATCGACGACGTGCGCGGCCGGCTCGGCTTCACGCCGACCTGGATCGTGGGCAACCACGGCGCCGAGGACGACGGCGATCCGGATGCCGCTTTGCGCGCCATCCAGGCGCTGGATCCGCTGCGGCGGCGGCTCGAGGCACGCGCCGACGGGCTCCAGGACGCCGGCGTCGCGATCGAGGACAAGGGCCAGTCGCTCGCCCTGCATTTCCGCACCGCTCCGGATCGCGACGCCGCCCGCGCGCTGATCGACGAGGTGCTGGCCGGCTTCACGCCGCAGCTGCACGTCTTCGGCGGCAAGCTGGTGGTCAATGCCGTCGCCGCCGACGCGCCCGACAAGGCGGTGGCCGTGCGGCGGCTGCTCGCCCGCTCGGGCGCGCAGAACGCGTTCTTCGCTGGCGACGACGTCAACGACGAGCCCGTCTTCGCCGCCGCGCAGCCCGGCTGGCTCACGGTGCGCATCGGCTGCGACCGCCGCGGGACCTCCGCTGCGCGCTTCTGCATCGACGGCCCGCACGAGATGGCGGTCGTGCTCGACCGCCTGCTGGCCCAGGTCGACGGCAGCGCCTGAGCCGCGACGCGAGCCGTCGCGCTGGCGACGGCAATGGTGCCGCGCGACCGCCGTTCGCGGCGGGATGGCGTGCGTCTGGACCGCGCCGACGCGCAGGCGCTCGCGCGCGTGTGCCTGAACATGCGCCTGCGTGCGCATGCGTCGTGCTGGCGACCCGTCATCGCGCCCTCAGCGGCAGCTCACGGCCAGCAGGCCGGCGGGATCGCCCATCCGCGTGACGCGCAGGCGAGCCGTGCAGGCACGCGTCCCCGCGGGCAGCGGCCGTGTCGCGAGCACTTCGTCGCCGCCGTAGACGCAGGCGATCCAGACCGGCATCGCCGCGTCGCCGGGGAAGTCCCAGGTCGAGGTCTCGACGTCGCCTTGGCGATGCGTCGCCTCGGGCAGCAGCACGTCGAGCGCGCGCGGGTCGCCGCGGTAGAACGAGGCGCGCAGCGCCTGGACGGCGGCGAGCCTGTTGCCCGGCGCGCGCGCT
>DASVLN010000354.1:0-2983 GCA_036384855.1 Burkholderiaceae bacterium
CGGCGTCGGCGAGGAAGGCGTCGGTCGCGTCCGGGGCGGGCGCGGCCTCGGCGGCATCGGCCGTCGCGGCGGGCTCGTCCTTGATCACGCGCGTGTAGGGGGCGAGGATCCCCACCAGCTGGCCGTAGACCTTGGGATTGCCGCAGACGACCTCGCGCTGGTACAGGAAGTCCGACTCGCCGGTGAAATTGCCGATCAGGCCGCCGGCCTCGGTGATGATCAGCGAGCCCGCAGCGACGTCCCAGGGGCTGAGGCCGGTCTCGAAGAAGCCATCGAGGTAGCCGGCGGCGACGTAGCAGAGGTCCAGCGCGGCCGCGCCGGGTCGGCGCAGGCCCGCGCACTCGACGGAGACCTCCTCGAACATCTTCATGTAGCGCTTGAGGTTGTCGCCCTTGCGGAACGGGAAGCCGGTGCCGATCAGCGAGTCTGCGAGCCGCAGGCGGCGCGAGACGCGCAGGCGGCGGTCGTTGAGGTAGGCGCCGCGGCCGCGCGAGGCGACGAACAGGTCGTTGCGGTTCGGGTCGTAGACGACGGCCTGCTGCACGACGCCGCGGTACGCGAGCGCGATCGAGACCGCGTAGACCGGGAAGCCGTGGATGAAGTTGGTGGTGCCGTCCAGCGGATCGATGATCCAGACGAACTCGCTGTCCTTGGCGCCCGCCGAGCGGCCCGACTCCTCGGCCAGGATGCCGTGGCCCGGGTAGGCCTGCAGGATGGTCTCGATGATCACGCGTTCGGCCTGCTCGTCGACCTCGGTCACGAAGTCGTTGGCGCTCTTCGTCTGCACGGCGACCTTCTCGATGTCGAGCGAGGCCCGGTTGATCACGGAGCCGGCCGCGCGCGCCGCCTTGACGGCAATGTTGAGCATCGGGTGGAGCGTGGTCAGCGACATGGGTCTGGTTCCAGGATGGACGACACGGCGTCCGCGCGGGCAGGCGGACGTCGACGGTGGACGAAGGGCGGCAGGCGACGAAAGAGCGGCGCGCGAAGGTCGCGGGTGGCGGACGCGGCAGACGCGTTGCGGCGACAATGCGGGTGAACCCTGAATTCTAGCCGCGCGAGGCTCGCGTGTCACCTCGACCGCGGCGGCGCGCGCCCGACGACGCTTTCCCACGGTGCATTCCTTGACAGATTCCCGGCCCGCGAGTTCCGACCCGACGCGCTTCGTGCTCGTCGACACCAGCCATCCGGGCAACGTCGGCGCCGCGGCGCGGGCGATGAAGGTGATGGGCTTCTCGGAGCTGGTGCTGGTCGCGCCGCGCTTTGCCGACGTGCTGTCGCATCCGGAGGCGATCGCGTTCGCGTCCGGCGCGACCGACGTGCTCGAACGCGCGCGCGTCGTCGCGACGCTGGAGGAGGCGCTCGCCGGGGCGACCTTCGCCTGCGCGACCGCGATGACGCCGCGCGACTTCGGCCCGCCGACGCGCCCCCCGCGCGACTGCTTCGCCGAGCTCGCGGCCACCGACCACGTCGCCGCCTTCGTCTTCGGCGGCGAGCGCTTCGGCCTGTCCAACGAGCACGTCTACGCCTGCCACGTCTGCCTGAGCATCCCCACGCAGCCCGAGTACGGCTCGCTCAACCTCGCGCAGGCGGTGCAGATCCTCGCCTACGACTGGCGCCAGGCGCTGGGCGGCTTCCCGGTCGTCGAGCGCACGCGCGCGCCCGCGAAGGCCGACGCCGCGGCGGTGCACGGCCTGCTGGCCCACTGGCGCGAGGCGCTGGTGGCGATCGGCTTCCTCGATCCCGCGGTACCGCGCAAGCTCATGGCCCGGCTGCACCAGCTCGTCAACCGCGCGCAGCCGACGCCCGAGGAAGTGCACATCCTGCGCGGCATCGCGCGCCAGGTGCAGGCGCGGGCGGGGCGGGCCGACGACGCGGCGCCGCCTGCCTGATCGCCCGGGGACGCGCACGCCTGCGCGCGGACGGCCCGACGGCGACCGGGGCTTGTCCGCCGGAGCGCGGCCGTGACGGGGGCGCCCGCTACACTCGCCGCTCCCGTCGACTTCCCCCGCCGCCCACTATGTTCGCCCGCCTGCGCGAAGACATCGCCTGCATCCTGGAGCGCGACCCGGCCGCCCGGTCGCGCCTCGAGGTGCTGCTGTGTTATCCGGGCCTGCATGCGCTGGTGTGGCACCGCGGTGCGCACTGGTGCTGGCGGCGCGGACTGCGCGTGCTCGGGCGCTTCCTGTCGCACGTCGGGCGCCTGCTCACCGGCATCGAGATCCACCCCGGCGCGACGATCGGCCGGCGCGTGTTCATCGACCACGGCATGGGCGTCGTCATCGGCGAGATGGCCGAGGTGCACGACGAGTGCACGATCTACCAGGGCGTGACGCTGGGCGGCACCTCGCTCGCCAAGGGCGCGAAGCGGCATCCGACGCTGGAACGCGGCGTGATCGTCGGCGCCAACGCCTGCGTGCTGGGCGGCTTCACGGTCGGTGCCGGCGCGCGCGTGGGCTCGGGCGCGGTCGTGACCAAGCCGGTGCCTCCGGGCGCGACGGCGGTCGGCAATCCGGCGCGCATCATCGCCGCCGCGGACGACGCGGCCCGCGAGGCGACGGCCGCGCGGCTGGGCTTCTCGGCCTACGGCGTGACGCAGGGCGACGACCCGGTGGCGCAGGCGATGAAGGGCCTGATCGACAACGCGTCCTCGCACGAACACCAGATCGCGCTGCTCTGGCAGGCGATCGAGCGCCTGGCCGCCGACAACGCCCGCCTCGCGCGCGATTGCGTCCCGGGCGACGCCCAGGTCGACGAGCACTTCGATGCCGAGGGCCTGAGCCGGCTCGTGAAGTAGGAGCCGACGATGCGCTGCGTCCTGGATCACCTCGTCGTCACCGCGCCGTCGCTGGACGAGGGCGCCGCATGGATCGAGCGGCACCTGGGCGTGGCGCCGCGCCCGGGCGGCCGCCATCCGCGCATGGGCACGCACAACCGCGTGCTGCGGCTGGGCGCGGCGGCCTACCTCGAGGTGATCGCGATC
>DASVLN010000355.1:0-4349 GCA_036384855.1 Burkholderiaceae bacterium
CTGCCGGCGTCTGCCCCAGCCTCGGCGCCGCCGCCCGGACTCGACCTGACCGTGACTCGCGACGCCATCCGCGCGGCCGCCGCCGCGCAGCCCAGCGTCGCCCAGATGGCTCAGCTGCAGACGCACGTGGGGCCGGCGACCTCGGACGAGCGCCTGTCGCAGGGCGTGGCCGCGGCCGTCAAGCCGGACTGCGGTACCGCGGCCGCGGGTGCAGGCCTGTTCGCGCTGCCGGTGCTGATCTACGCGGAGGCCGCCGGCAAATGCAACAACTGACGCCTCCGATCGATGCCAGCGCGCGGGCGCCTTCGCGGTACGCGGCCGTGCAGCCCGCGCCGCGAGCGGACGTCGCCGCCGACACGCCCGCCCTTCCCGCCTTCACGAGCTTCGCCGACGTGCGCGACATGTTCACGTTCGTGGCGTTCGGCGCGCCCCGCTTCGACTACGTGCGGCGCCTGCCCGGCAGCCCGCGCGCGCTCACCCTGGAGTCCGCCTTCGACGCGCTGCGGCGCGGGGTCGAGCCCTTCGAGCGCCGCAGCAAGCGCGGCCGCCAGCGGGCGCTGTATGCGCAGGCGCTGGCGGAGCTGGACGCGGCGCTCGCGCACTACCGCGCCGGAAGGCGCACGTACGGGCGTCTGACGCTGGAGCTCGCGCGCTGCCGCTTCGTCGAGGCGGGCTCGACGCAGGCGGCCCCGAGGGCGCGCGCCGACGCCGAAGCGCTGGCGGCACGGCTAGCCGCGCTGACCTGAGATCAGCCCGCCCCGGCGGCCCGCTGCGCGGCGCGATCCTCCTCGAGCCGGCGCAGCACGTTGCGCTGCAGCTTGCCGGTGGTGGTCATGGGCAGCGCGTCCACGAACTCGATGTCCTTGGGCGTCTCGTAGGGCGCGAGCCGGCTGCGCACCAGCTGCTGCAGCGCTTCGACGAGCTCCGGCGTGGCCGCGTGCCCGGCGGCAAGGATCACGAAGGCCTTGACGACGGCGCCGCGGTCGGGGTCGGGCTTGGGCACGACGGCCACCTGCGCGACCGCCGGATGGCGCGCGAGGCAGTCCTCGATCTCGGTCGGGCCGATGCGGTAGCCCGAGGACTTGAACTGGTCGTCGCTGCGGCCCTGGTACCAGAGGTAGCCGTCCTCGTCCATCACCGCGCGGTCGCCGGTGCGGCACCAGGACTCGAAGGGCTTGCCGGTGAACTTCGCGCGCGTGGCGCGGTCGTTGTTCCAGTAGCCGAGGAAGAAGACCGGGTCGCGATCGCCGTGCACGTCGCGCGCGTGCACCGCGACGTCGCCCTCGACACCGGGGGCGCACGGCTCGCCGTCGTCGTCGATCACGGCCACGCGGTGGCCCGGGTAGGGCCGGCCCATGCTGCCCGGCCGCGGCGGCCAGCCGGGATGCGCGCGGCCGTCCCGGTCGACCCAGCGGCCGCAGTTGCCGACGACGTAGTTCATCTCGGTCTGGCCGAACATCTCGTTGACGACGACGCCCAGCTTGTCGCGGCAGTAGGCGAACACGCCCTCGCCGACCGCCTCGCCGGCACTCATGATGGCGCGCAGCTTCACGCCCGGGTGGCTCGTCCGCGGATCGGGCGCCACGCGCATCATCGCCTTCAGCGCGGTCGGGAACAGGAAGGTGTGCGTGACGCCGTGGCGTGCCATCAGGCGCAGCGCGAAGTCGGCGTCGAAGCGGCCGCCGAACGCGACGATGGTGCGGCCCAGGTACAGCGTGGGCAGCAGCGCGTCCCACAGGCCGCCGGTCCACGTCCAGTCCGCGGGGCTCCAGAACGGGCCGCCGGGCTCGCACCAGTTCTGGCTCGCGACGAAGCCGCTCAGGTTGCCGATCAGCGCGCGGTGGGGGATGCGCGCGCCCTTGGCGGGCCCGGTCGTGCCGCTGGTGTAGATCAGGAACGCGGCGTCGTCGGCGCGGGTGTCGGCGGTCTCGAACTCGGTGCTCGCGCCGGCGAGCGCGACACTCCAGGCGAGGTCGCAGTCCGCGGCGACGAGGCCGGTGCCGATCACCGTGCGCAGCGCCGGGCACGCCGGCCGCAGCGCGGCGATCGCGGCGGTCGAGCCGTCGTCCACCAGCGCGACCACCGCGCCGCTGTCGGCGAGGCGCGACTGCAGCGCCTCCTGACCGAACAGCGTCGACAGCGGCACCGCGATCGCGCCCATCTGCAGCACCGCCATCAGCGCGATCGCCATCTGCGGGCGCTGCGGCATCACCACGGCGACGCGGTCGCCCGGCTCGACGCCCAGCGCCGCGAGCGCGTTGGACAGCCGGCGGCTCTCGGCCTGCAGCCGGGCGTAGCGCCAGGCCGTCGGCGGCGGCGCGTCCGCGGCGTCGCCATGGTCGTGGACGATGGCCACGGCATCCGGCGTCTCGCGCGCCCAGCGGTGCACGCACAGCTCGGCGATGTTCATGCGCTCCGGCACGTGCCAGCGCAGGCCGGCGTGCAGCGCGGCGTGGAAGTCCTGGGAAGGCTCGGGATCGGCGGGCGTCGCGGTCATGGCCGCGAGCTTAGGACGAATCGCGCCGGCCGTGCAGCGGGCCGCCCAGGATGTGAACCGCCCTCAGGCGGCCGCGGAGGCCATCGCGGCGAGCGCATCGCCGGTCGCGCGCACGATGCGCCAGTCGGGCATCACCGTCGCGCCCATGCGCGCGTAGAAGGCCTGCGCGTCGACGTTCCAGTCCAGCACCGACCATTCGAAGCGCCCGCAGCCGCGTTCGACCGCGATCGCGGCCAGCCGCTGCAGCAGCCGCCTGCCGAGCCCGGTGCCGCGCGCGGCGGGCTGCACGTACAGGTCCTCCAGGTACAGGCCCGGCCGGCACAGGAAGGTCGAGAAGTTGTGGAAGAACAGCGCGAACGCGACGACGGCCCCGCCCTGCTCCGCGACCAGGCACTCGGCGGCCGGCCGCTCGCCGAACAGGTGCGGCTCCAGGCGCTCGGGCGTCGCGGTGGCCAGGTGTTCCAGCTTCTCGTAGACGGCGAGCTCGCGGATCAGGCCGACGATGGCGGGCAGGTCGGCGCGGGTGGCGAAGCGGATGTCGGAGGTCGGGGTGGCGGTCATCGGCCGATTGTGGACCACCTCGCCGTGCTGTCGCGCAGGCGTCAAGCCCGCGTCCGCGATCTCGCCTACAGTGCCCGCCATGCCCGCCATGCCCGCCATGCCCGCCATGTCCGCCACGTCCGCCATGTCCGCCCCGACCGTCTACGCCCCGCTTCGCCCGGCCCGCACCGCCTCGCACGCCATCCGCACGATCGCGATGCAGGTGCACGAATGGGGCGACGCGTCGCTCGCGACGCCGGAGCGTCCGACCCTGGTGCTGATGCACGGCTGGATGGACGTCGGCGCGTCGTTCCAGTTCGTCGTCGACGAGCTCGCGCGGCTCGAGGGCGAGGCGCGCCATGTGATCGCGGCGGACTGGCGCGGCTTCGGCGGCAGCACGAGCGGCGAGGTGGACGCGTTCTGGTTCCAGGACTACCTCGGCGACCTCGAGGCCCTGCTCGACGCGTTCGCGCCCGGGCGGGCCGTCGACCTCGCCGGCCACAGCATGGGCGGCAACGTCGTGATGACCTACGCCGGAGTGCGGCCGGCGCGCGTCCGGCGGCTCGTCAACCTCGAGGGCTTCGGCCTGCCCGACTCGAAGCCGGAGCATGCGCCGGCGCGGCTCGCGAAATGGCTCGACGAGCTGAAGACGCCGCAGTCGCTGCGGCCCTACGCCTCGCTCGGGGAGGTCGCCGAGCGCCTTCGCCGCAACAATCCGCGGCTGAGCCCCGAACGGGCCGCGTGGCTGGCGCCGCACTGGTCGCGACGTGGCGCCGACGGCCTGTGGCACGTACTCGGGGAGCCGGCGCACAAGCGCGTCAACCCCGTGCTGTACCGCGCCGAGGAGGTGCTCGCCGGCTGGCGCCGCATCGCCGCGCCGGTGCTGTGGGTCGAGGGCGCCGACACCGACGTCGCCAAGTACTGGGGCGACCGCTATCCGCGCGCCGAGTTCGAGGCGCGGCTCGCGCAGGTGCGCCAGGTCGAGCGGCTCGTCCTCGCCGACTGCGGCCACATGCTGCACCACGACCAGCCGGCGCTGCTGGCGGCGCGGCTGCGCGAATTCCTCGACCGCGCCTGAATCCGGCGCGGGAACGCCGGTTGCTCGACGGCCGCGGACGGGCGGCGCCGCCGCATCACCACGCGAGGAGTTCCCATGGCCGAAGATTTCCGCGCCGCGACGCGCGCCGAGCTCGATGAAATGGCCGCCGACGCCGGCGGTCCCTCGCCGCAGGAGGCCGAGAAGGCCGCCGACGCGGGCGCCCACCGCGACCCGCTGTCGGGCGAAGTCGGCGCGCATCCGCTGGGCGTGGCG
>DASVLN010000356.1:0-1542 GCA_036384855.1 Burkholderiaceae bacterium
GCCGGCAGCCGTGACGGACCGATCGCGGGCCCCAGGCGCGGCACGCGTCAGCCCGCGGTCGTCCCCGGCGCGACGGGCAGCCCGAAGAATTCGAGCACCTCGGCGCGGCGGCGCAGCGTGTCGGCCTCGCCCAGGGCCATCAGCTCGCGCGTGTAGTCCGACTCGAACAGCAGGTAGCTCGCGAGCGCCGAGCCGTTGCTGCCCGAACGCCCCTGCGTCACGCCGATCGCCCCCAGCAGCGCGCGGATCGACGTCGGCAGCGCGCCGAGGTGGCGGGCGGCGATGTCGTCCAGGCGCTCAGACGGCGAGATGAGCAAGAGCTTGACCGGGCGCAGCGCGGCGTGCGAGCGCAGTTCCTCGGGGATCATCGCGAGGGTCGCGTTGATGCGCTCCAGCCGTTCCGCGTCGACGGCGAGCGCGTCGAGGAAGATGCTCGAGAGCGCATGGCCGCCGATCTGCGCGATCGTCGGATAGGCGTCGCTCGCGTTCGGGCGCGGACCGGCGGGCTCGCGCATGCGGCCGGCGCCGATCACGAGGATGCGGCTCGCGCCCAGGTGGATCGCGGGCGAGATCGGCGCGGTCTGGCGCATCGAGCCGTCCCCGAACCACTCGACCTGGCCCGACATGATCAGCGGCATCGCGGGGAACATGAACGGGATCGCCGCCGAAGCGAGCAGGTGCGCCATCGTGATCGATTCGCGCACCGCGAGGCGATTGGAGCGGATCCAGGGCTTCAGCTCGGAGGCCGACTGGTAGAACGTGACGTGCGCGCCCGAGGTATAGCTCGACGCGCTCACGGCCAGCGCCTGCAGGTGGCCGTCGGCGATCAGGCGGTCGACCCGGTCGAGGTCTATCATCGCGCCGAGCAGGTCGTGCAGCGGCCGGTTGTCCAGCATCGAGCGCGGTCGCAGCCTGCGCATGCGCGCGATCGCCCAGCCCATCGACATCATCGTCAGCCAGCGCGCCCCGGTGCGCACGACGCCGAAGGAGTCGGTACGGTAGACCTGCTCGACATGCATGGCCTCCCACACCGAGACCAGCTTCGCGACGGCGGCTTCGGGGTCGTCCGCCAGCGTCGCGAGCGCCGCCGCGTTCAGCGCGCCGGCCGACGTGCCTGCCAGCACCGGGTAGGGGTTGCCCGCCGGAGCCCCCGCCTCGCGCCGCAGGCGCGCGATCGCCCGCAATACCCCCACCTGGTAGGCCGCGCGCGCGCCGCCGCCCGTGAGGATCAGACCCGTCGTCGATGGACCGTGCATGGCGCGCAGTATGCGGCAACGCGACGGTGGGACGGGCCGGTCCCCCGCGAGCCGCGGCGCGGCCTCGTGCCCGATCACACGCTTGCGCGAGTCGAGCGCATCGCGGACGCGCTGCCGGCGCGAGAGGTCACGCGCACGCGTCCTGCGGAACTCGCACGGGGGATGCCCGCAGGCGCAGGATCAGGCCCGCGCCGGGACGCGCGCGAGCACCGTGCCCGACTCAGCGATCCTGGAGGCGATGCCCGCCGCCGTCCCGACCCGCGCCGCGATCGCCGTGATCGGGCGC
>DASVLN010000357.1:0-7309 GCA_036384855.1 Burkholderiaceae bacterium
ACGCGCACCGGCTCGCGACCATCCGCATGGACTCGGCGCCCAGGTGGATCGCGCTGTTCCTGCTCGTGGAGTTCGCCTACTACTGGCACCACCGCGCCTCGCACCGCGTGCGCTGGTTCTGGGCCACGCACTCGGTGCACCATTCGTCGAGCGAGCTGATGCTGGCCTCCGCGATCCGCCTCGGATGGACCAGCCGCCTCGGCGGCGCGCTGCTGTTCTACGCGCCGCTCGCGTGGCTCGGCTTCCCCGTGCCGGCGGTGCTCGGGCTCGCCGCGGCGGGGCTGTTCTACCAGTTCTGGATCCACGCGGACTGGCTGCCGCGGCTCGGGCCGCTCGAGTGGGTGCTCAACACGCCGTCGCACCACCGCGTCCACCACGCGAGCAACCCGGAGTACCTGGACTGCAACTACGGCAGCACGCTGATCGTCTTCGACCGCCTGTTCGGCACCTTCGTCGACGAGCGTGCCGACATCGCGATCCGCTACGGCCTCGTGCATCCGCTCGCGAGCCGCAACCCGCTGCGCATCGCGTTCCACGAATGGCTCGCCCTCGCGCGCGACCTGCGCGCCGCGCGCGGGACGCGGGCGCGGCTGCGGCTCGTGTTCGGGCCGCCGTGACGCGCGCGCGGGACGGCCGCGCGATGGCCCTGGCCTATCGCCGCCATTGACGCGACAGCAACGTCCCCGCAAGGCGCGCCGCCTAAAATCGCGGCATGCTCCAGCAACGCACGCTCAACTCGATCACGCGCGCCGTCGGCGTGGGCCTCCACAGCGGACAGAAGGTCGAGCTCACGCTGCGCCCGGCCGCGCCGGACACGGGCATCGTCTTCCGCCGCGTCGACCTGCCGCAGCCGGTCGACATCCCCGTCGACGCGATGGCCGTCTCCGACACCCGCATGGCCTCGACGATCTCGCCCGGCGGCGATCCCGGCGGCCCCAAGGTGCAGACGATCGAGCACCTGATGTCGGCCTGCGCGGGCCTGGGCATCGACAACCTCGTGGTCGACATCACGGCCGACGAGGTGCCCATCCTCGACGGCTCGTCGGCGAGCTTCGTGTTCCTGCTGCAGAGCGCCGGCATCAAGCTGCAGGACGCGCCCAAGCGCTTCGTGCGCGTGCGCAAGCCGGTCGAGATCCGCCGCGGCGAGGGCGCCTCGCTCAGCTGGTGCCGGCTCGAGCCGTACCACGGCTTCAAGCTCACCTTCGAGATCGAGTTCAACCATCCCGCGGTCGACGCCACCGGCCAGCAGGTGACCTTCGACATGGGCAGCGGCCAGTACAAGCGCGACATCGCCCGCGCCCGCACCTTCGGCTTCACGAAGGACGTCGAGATGATGCGCTCGCGCGGCCTGACGCTGGGCGCGAGCATGGAGAACGCGATCGTCGTCGACGACTCGCGCGTGCTCAACGCCGACGGCCTTCGCTACGACGACGAGTTCGTGAAGCACAAGATCCTCGACGCCATCGGCGACCTGTTCGTCGTCGGCCACCCGCTGCTGGCGAGCTACACCGCCTACAAGAGCGGGCACGCGATGAACAACCAGCTGCTGCGTGCGCTGCTGGCCGATCCGGCGGCCTACGAGATCGTGACCTTCGAGGACGAGCGGCTGGCGCCGGCCGGGTTCGCGGAGCTGGCGCCGGCCTGGTGAGGCGGCGAAAGGCAGTTCAATCGCGCTGGAGAAGGATGCGGCGCGTCAGGTCGTCGTAGCTCGGCAGGTTGATGCCTTCGGTCAGGCCTTGCTCGTATTCGTCGCGCAGGGTTTCGAGGATGCCGTCGTACTGCGACAGCATGTCCTGGATCTGTTGCCTGTCCTCGACTTCGGCGTCCGTGCGGGCGCCCGGCCGTGCCTCGATCTCGCGCAATTCCTGCTCGAGCTCGCGGATCTTGAGGGCCAGCAGTGGAATCACCACGGCCAGGTCTCGTTCGCTGATGGATCGCATGCGGGTTCCTCGCGGGGTGGTTGTCGTCTCAGGAATGGCGGAAGGACTGCTTGCCCATTTCGACCGCCTTGGCCAGCGCCGCGCGTGTCAGGTTGCCGAGCGCACCCTCATAAGCGTCGCGGCGCATGAGATTTCGACAGCGGATCGAATGATGCCCCGGATCGCTGCGCGTGGGGGTCGGCTTGACGTCCAGTGAATCGGGAACGGGCGTGCCCGCAGGCACCAAGAAATAGAACCACCCTTCATAGCCGAAGCCGCCGGGTTCGGTGCTGACGGAGACGCCCTCCTTCCAGCTGACGAAGGGCCGGTCTCGGTCGTCCCGGTCTTCGACGCCGCGCACCCAGGTCGTGCCCTCGCGGTCGGTAAAGGTCGTGACGTCGGGCGCCCGCACGGAGCCGTCCCGCCGCGTGAAGCCGACGTAGTCTGGAAAGAGGCTGCCCTGGCCCTCCGCGCTGGTGAAGTTGTCGTTCTTCTTGGTCGGGGTGTTCCCCTTCCAGCGCGAGGACTTGCACGATCGGAACAGGTCGACAGGAACGTCCGCCATGGGCGATTTCTCCGAAAAGTGAGTGCCCGGCATGGTATCCGCCGCAACGCGCAAAGGCACCCCCATTGCGAGGGTGGCGAGACGACGGTAAGAGCGAGCCTCGAGGTCAAGTCTCGCCTGGCAATCAAGCCGCCGGTCTGCCGGCGCTCTGACGCTTGAGACGTTAACGAGCTTGTTGCAAGCTACTTGCCACGCGCAAGACCTGACCCCGGCTTCCCGACCCCGGCTTCCCGCCCTGCCTATGCAATTCGCGGACCAGATGTGCGCCTCGGCCCCTCGGGGTCTCGGCAGCAAGAGCGCTGCCGGCGTTTCGGTCTCAATGCCGCAACGGCTTGACCGGCAGCCCCTTGTCCCGCATCAACTCCCAGACCTTGACCTTGTACGGATACATGGGCGAGTCCGGCGCGGGAAACCGCGGGCTCAGTGCATCGCTGATCGGCTGGGTCGATTTCCCGTTCTCGTAGTCGTAGCGCGCCCCGAGCTCGATCAGGCACCAGACGCCGTCCCAGTCCTGCGCGAGCGCCACGCTGGTGATCAGCGGCTCGTTGCCGCGGCCGATGATGTCGAGATTGGCGCCGAACTGCTTGAACAGGCGGACGTCGTCCAGGGCGTGGTCGTTGAGGAACCGGCGGATGACCGGATCGCCGTCCGGCCGCAACGTGTTCGGGTCGCCACCGCCGTTCATGACGGCGAGCATGATGGCGCGGCCATCGGGTTGGGCGACGTAGTTTTCGACCGCGAGGCTGACCGCGCTGCGCCCGTCCGCGGCCTTCAGGTTCGGGTTGGCGCCGGCCTGCAGCAAGGCGCGGACGGCCGACAGCTTCTGCGCATCGACGGCGATCATCAGCGGGGAGACGCCCTGCTTGCTGACGGCGTTGACCGACGCGCCGCCGGCGAGCGCGCGCGTGATGGCGGAGGGATCGTTGGCACGGATCGCCTCCTCGAGCGCCGCGCCGGCGCCGGAGGTGAAGAAGACGGCACGGTTGGAGGACATCGCGGCTTGGTTCGTGGGGGACGCGGCTGAACAGGCGATCATGAAGCCGCTGCACGAGACAGCCAGGACGATCGCGCGGAGGGACGGGCGCCTCATGGACAATCCGCAACGGTACCCGCCTGTCCAGGGGGTGCTCGTGGCGGGCTGCTCTTCCGCCGATCCTTCGGAGATCGTCGACTCCAGGAAGCTCCCTGGGTCGCCGTACGACTTCCGGAGCCGATGGCCTCTCGCAAAGGCTTGTGCCAACCAACGGGTCTCGCTGGCCGATACGCCATCGAGCGTGCGCTTCATCCTGCGTTCATCGAATGCCATCGCTGATGCCTCTCCCGGGCCGCAGGGCCTTTCTCCTGGCCGTGGCGTCCAGCATGGGCGCGTGCGACAGGGGCACGGCCGGGCTCGACGATGCCATATCGGCGCCTCGGATGACCACCGACGCCGCTCTTCCTCGCCTCGTCGCCGGCCTGGGCGACACCCTGGCGGACGTGCGCCAGCACTCGACATTCCCGTTCCGCACGGACTCGTTGAACGACAGATACGTGGTCGCTGTCGACAAGCCGATTCGGTTCGTCTTCGCGGGACCGCGTCCTTTCGAGCTCGAGCCCGCCCGGTTCGCGTCGCTCGAGTGCACCGCGGCGATCGTCACGGCCATCCAGGCTTCCCCTCACCTCGACTACCTGACGCAGGCGGACGCCCTGGCGCTGCTGGCGCAGCTGCGCGAACGCGTCTCGCAAGCCGGCTGGGAGGTCGATCGCGACGAGCGGCCGGTGCCCACCGGCGCCGAGCTGGCGCTGAGCCTGCGTGACCCGGCGCTGCCGGACGACACCTGGTGGTTCGCGGCCATCTACCGCAGCGGCGATGCGCGCCTGTTCGTCAAGCTGCGGCGGGCGCACCGTGCCGGACGCAATGGCCCGGACGCCCTGTTCCTCGTGACGCTGCAATGGCGCGACGACGTCCTGCTCGATCGCGCCATCGCACTGGCCAGGCACCTTCGCCAACAGGACGGCCTGCCGCCGGACGTGGATCGACCGATCGTGCTGGACGCGTACGTTCCACGGGTGCGTGCCTTGATGCCCAGGGCTTCCTGAGAAGGTTGTTGGAATCTCCGCCAAGCGTTGTCGCGCAGGTCTTGTCCGCCGTGAGGTTCCACTTTGAGTCCCGTCGGCGCGGCGCGCCTGTGGGGGTGGTGGGTCAGCGGGTCGGCGGCGACAGGCCGGGGAGGTGTCTTGGCTCTCCGGCTCTCGTGCATCTGGAAATCGGCCTGGACGGCCGATTTCCCGCGTGGGCGTTCGGTGAAGATTCGCGCCCGGCAACGCACGCCTGGCTGCGTCCTGGAAGTACTCCTTCGGTTCCACCATGCCCGCGACGTGCCGACCCGCCTGCGATCCAAGACACCTGCCCGGCCTGTCGCCGCGGCTTCTTCTGTGGGAAGAGTGGGCGTGCCTCGGCCCATCGAGGGCCTCGGCAGCAAGAGCGCGCCGGCGCCTCGGCGGTTCCGGCGGCGTCTTCCCGGCGCTACGACCGTAGTCTTGACCGGCAGATCCAGGCCGTCGGCGTCCTCGTGTACGGCATCGAGTCGCGAGATTCACTCGCCGCCTCGTCAGTTCATCGCCGGAATGAACCAGTTCGACGTTTCATTGAATCAATTCCACTCCGAGTAGAACTGACTCCCCGTTTTGGTGCGTTCACTATGTCCGCCATTGAATTGATTCGTCGCGGAGAGGAACTGATTATGTCCGGAGTCCAGTGGGTTCAATCGGCGGATGAATCAATTCGACGGCGCGGTGAATTAATTCATCGAAAAGGGAAACTCGCTGGATCGCGAGGGAAGTCCGCGCACCGGCGCGGTGAATTCGGTTCTCCATGCGATGAATGAATTCATCTGGGCGGGGAACTGGGAGGTGGCGCGGGTGAGGTCTCGAGGCTGAGCGGTGTACCGGATCATGGCGGTGAGCGGCCGGCTGCCTCGGCGTGGTTGCCATGCCGGTTGGCCCGTGTAGCGGCCTCGCAGCGCGCTCGCCAAGCCGCGCGGGGCGAGTCCGCCCATGATACGGGGGCGGGCTGCCGATGCCTCGCAAGTTGGCGCGGCAAGCCGAGAAGGGTTCGACATTGCGACCGCGCGGAATGCGGCAGTGGATGACCGCACTGCGGCCGCTGTGGCCTTGCCGTCGGCACCTGCCTTTGGCCATAGGCCTCGCTCCGCGGTCGACACGCGATGGCTGCTTTGGCGGTCGCAGCAGTCGCTTGTTCCATGGAGGGAGGTGCCGGCTTCCGCTGCATTGCCGTCCCTGGCGGGGTGACCTCGACGGGTTGGCCGGTTGCCTCCGCCGAATGCAAATTTTTGGCCGGTTCGTGCCGGCGCCTCGCTGGCATGTGGCCGCGTCACCGACCGGTCTGGGGCGGACAGCTGACGCTCAGGAGCGGCGCCGCCAGGGCTCCGGGTCGGTTGGCGCCCGAATGACCGCTGTTCCGGTCTGCAACTCACGCTCTCGACCCGTTGCTGTCGTCCCATCTCTCAAACTCCGCGCCCCTGAGCGGTCATCGGAAGCCACAAACGAGATGCCCGCACACGCCTACTTCACGCGTCTTCCGGGATTTGCGACAGTTTGACCTCGGAACGATCAGCGCGACGACAATCCCCATTTGGCAAGCTGCACCAGATCGGCGACGACGTTCGCATAAGTGTCGGTCACGATCCAGGTTTTGAACTTCCAACCCGGTGCCAAGGCCGAGTCGTAGTGGACCTCCCATTTGGCGAAGTTGCTGCCGTACTGGCCGGGGGAAGCGCCGGATGCGTTGTCGTAGATCACAAGTCCGGCGTTCGGATCGCTGATTAGGACGCCCATGGCCGCAGCGTTGGGACTGGTCGACGCCGCAGATGACAAGATGATCGCCTGAACGCCGCCGGCAGAGACATTGGTGGCTTGGAGTGGCACGGTCGCGATGGGTGTTGTCGCGCCTGTCGTGAAGTTGGTCATCTTGTAGTAATAGTGAAACGTAGAGTCGATGTACGCGGTCGGCGCCTCGACGATGGCCTCAACCACCGGAGCCGGAACATTGACATGCGTCTCGTACACGGCGACGGGCCAGTTGCGATCGACACCATCTGGACCGACCCAGTCAAGTGTCAGGTTCTTCCCGATGGTCGCATCAGGATAGATCACGGGATTGGCCGGGCCGCCCCCGAACCGCTCAGGGAAGTATTCGAGCGGCACTGCGAGGGTCGATTGCGTGTTGCCAGACGTCGTGGCAAGCGCTATAGGGGACGGATGCCGGACGTCGACGTTGATGGTCGAACCGCCGTATTCGTCGCCCGCTTCGCTCAGCGAGTAGCCGTTAAAGTAGGCTGCAGACTGCATCTGGCGACCATAGTCGTAGTCATTCACAAACTGCAAGCCCGCCCACCACCATTCCCAGACCGCGCCGCCCGTCGCGACGTTCGAGCGCGCCAGGACGCCACCGGCGGAAACGCCGATGAATTGCTGATCGGTGTTCGCGAATCGTGCATAGGCGTAGCCGAGTTGCGCATCCGGCGAATACGTAGGCAGCAAATCTGAATGCGGTACGGTCGATGCGAGGACGCCCGTCGCGTGATCACCGACATGCGGCGATCCGCCTTGACGGTCATAGAGTCGCGAGACCTGGGACAAACCATGCGCCGCAGAGCTACCGCTCCACACGTAGCCCAGTGTCCCTAGGGACAGTCTGCAAAACTCCGGGCGGCCCCGCGTAGCGTGAAGAGCGGCGCCGGACGAAAATCGGGCCCATGAAACAGCTCGGACTTGGCCTGAACCTGTCGACGAAGAAGACGCGCAAGCGCGAGTTCCTCGAGGA
>DASVLN010000358.1:0-7996 GCA_036384855.1 Burkholderiaceae bacterium
CCACTCGCGGCAAGCAGTTCGTCCGACCAGTCGCGCCTCGCCACATCCAGCCACAGCGTGCCCGACGCGTCCGAGCAGTCGCTGAAGCGCTCGCCCGTCAGCTCGAAGCGCAGCCAATCCTTGGGCAGCAGCACCGTCGCGACGCGGGCGAAGATCGCCGGCTCGTGCTCGGCCACCCACATCAGCTTGGGCGCGGTGAAGCCGGGCATCGCGAGGTTGCCCGCGATCTCGGGCAACGCGGGCAGGCGTGCCGCTAGCGCGTCGCACTGCGGCGCGCTGCGGCCGTCGTTCCAAAGGATCGCCGGCCGCAGGACGGCGCCCGCCGCGTCGAGCAGCACGGCGCCGTGCATCTGTCCCGACAGCCCGATCGCCCGCACCGCGCCGAGCTCGCGCGCATGCGAGGCCTTGAGCGCACCGACCGCTCCCTCGAGCGCCCGCCACCAGTCGGCCGGCGCCTGCTCGCTCCACAGCGGGCGCGGGCGCGAGACCTCCAGCGCGGCGCTGCGCTGGGCGACGATGCGGCCTTCGTCGTCCAGCAGGAGCGCCTTCAGGGCGGACGTTCCGAGGTCGAGGCCGAGGTACATGGCGGGGTATCCGTGAAGAATGCGAGCGCACCCGACGTCGCGCGCGCCCACGGGCGCGACGCGTCAGTGCGCAGAGCCGCCGAAGCGCGAGGCCGCCTGGCGCCGGAAGTCGGTGGGCGTCATGCCCTTGATCTCCAGGAAGCGGCGGTTGAAGTTGGCGACGTTGTTGAAGCCGACCTCGTAGCAGATCGTCGTCACGTAGCGGTCGGTCTCCATCAGCAGCTGGCAGGCCTTGCTGATGCGCATGCGGTTGACGAAGTCGGTGAACGTGTTGCCGGTCGCGCGGCGGAAGAAGCGCGAGAAGCGGCTCTCGGGCATGCGAAAGCGCGCGCAGACGTCCGCCATGGACAGCGGCTCGTTGCAGTGCTCGCTGATGTAGCTGACCACCGCGTTGACCTGCGCCATCGACTCGTCGTCCTCCGAGCACTGCAGCTGCACGCTGGACAGCAGCCGGAAGTCCTTGCAGTGCGCGAGCATGGACATGAACTCGCAGAAGCCCGCGATGCGCGCGAGCCCGCGCGAGCCCGCCACGCGCTCGAAATGCGCCAGCGCGACGTCCGAGACGCCGAAGAACTCGATGCCGTAGCGCGCCTGTTCGAGCATCGGCAGGATCTCCTTGAACTCGGGGAAGAGCTCGCAGGCCTGCTCGATGGGCTCGTGCGCGAACTGGATCACGCGATCCCGCAGCGCCACGCCGGCCGGCGGTGCGTCGCTGGAGATCCAGTTGTGCGGCAGCCGCGGGCCGGTCAGCACCAGGTGTCCGGGCTGGAAGTGGCCGATGTAGTCGCCCACGAAGACCTTGCCGCTGGTCGCGACGATCAGGTGCAGCTCGTACTCGTCGTGGTGGTGCCAGCGCACCAGCGGCGAGGGGATGCCGTGCGCGAGGCAGCGCAGGAAGCCGCAGCCCTCGGGCGGGTCGTAGCCGAGGACGGGGTCGCGCAGGTGGTCGTGCTCGATCTCCGGCGCGCGGACGCGGGGCGTGGAGTGCATGGCGGCCTCGTGGGTGCGTGTGCGGGCGACGGCGCCGGCTCAGTTCATCGCATTGTCGCCAAGACGGGCGCGCAGATCGAGCGTCGCGGCGTCCACTGCGTCACGCAACGCGGCGCTGCCGGCGAGCTCGCCCCACAGCGACGCCTCGGCGACGAAGGCCGCGAGCGGATCCGCCGCCTCGCAGATCGCATGCGCGCGCTCGGGCACCATCGCCTGGTCCTGGTAGGCGAACGGCAGCCGGCCGGCATGCCAGCGCCGCAGGAAGGCGAGGAACAGCGCGGGCAGGCGCGCGACCGACGCGATCGATTCGCCGCGCCCGAGCCGCTCGCGGATCGTGGGCGCGATGAAGCCCGGGATCTTGGCGAAGCCATCGGCGGCCACGCGCTGGTTGGTGTCGGCGATGGCGTCGTTGGCGAAGCGGTCGAGCACGACGTCGCGGTAGCGCGCGAGGTCGACCGGGCTCTCGCGCCCCGGCTGCGTGAGGCAGGGGATCACGTCGTCGGTCACGTAGGCGTGCGCGATCGCGCGGATCGCCGGCATGCGCGTGCCCTCGTGGATGAAGTTCAGGCCGACCAGGGTGCCGGCCCATGCGATCGCGCTGTGGCTGGCGTTGAGGATGCGGATCTTGGCTTCCTCGTAGGGCTGGACGTCGCGCGTCATCTCGACGCCGACCTTCTCCCAGTCCGGCCGGCCGGCGGCGAAGCGCTCCTCGACCACCCACTGGATGAAGGACTCGGCCATCAGCGGCGCCTGGTCGTCCCAGCCGGCCTGCGCGCGGATGCGGGCCATCGCCTCGGGCGTCGGGCGCGGCGTGATGCGGTCGACCATCGCGTTGGGGAAGGCCGTGTTGGCACGCAGCCACTCGAGCAGCGAGGCGTCGCCGGCCGCGTGCAGGAAGGTCTCGAGGTTGGCGCGGAAGTGGTCGCCGTTGTGGCGCAGGTTGTCGCAGTTCAGGAAGGTCAGCGGGCCGGCGCCAGCCGCGCGACGCGCGCGCAGGATCGCGGCCGCGACGCCGTAGATCGTCGCGAGCGAGGCGCCCGCGAGGTCGGCCCGCACTTCGGGATGCGCGAGGTCGATGCGCCCGTCGTGCCCGAGCGCGTAGCCCGCCTCGGTCACCGTGAACGAGACGATGCGCGTGTCCGGATCGGCGCCCAGCGCGAGCACGCGCGCCAGCGTCGGCTCGAACGGCACCACCTCGGTGATGGACGTGATCTTCTCCAGCACATGCTCGCCCTGCGGCGACACCGTCTCCAGCGTGTAGGCGCCGCCCTGGCGCTCGAGCGCGGCGATGGTGTCGGCCATGTCGGGGCGGAGGTTGGCGCCGGCGCACTGCCAGCGCGCGTCGCCCGACTGCAGCAGGCGATGCATGTAGACGGCCTGGTGGGCGCGGTGGAACGAGCCCAGGCCGAGATGGAGCAGGCGCAGGCGGCCGGCCGGCGCGGTGAGGTTGGAAGCCATGTTCTGTACTGGAAGGGAGATCGGTGGGCGCGCGCCGGCGGCAGCGTCGGGATAGCGTCAGGCAGCCAGGACGCGGCCGTTGCCGTCGAACCAGTGCAGGTGGTCGAGCTCGACGTCGACGCCCACCTGGTCGCCTGCCGCGAGCGTGGTGCGCGCGTTCTGCCGCAGCACGATCTGCGAACCCTTGGGGGTATGCAGGTAGACCAGCGTCTCGGCGCCCAGCGCCTCGACCAGCTCGACGCGCGCCGCGATCTGGCCCTGGCCCTGCGGCGCGAGGTGCAGCGCCTCGGGGCGGATGCCGGCGAACGCGGCGCCGGCGTGGCCGGCCGCGGCCGGCAGCTCGGCGCGCTCGACGATGTTCATCTGCGGCGTGCCGATGAACTGCGCGACGAAGCGGTTCGCCGGCCGGTCGTACAGCTCCAGCGGCGAGCCGACCTGCTCGATGTTGCCGTCGCGCAGCACCACGACGCGGTCGGCCAGCGTCATCGCCTCGACCTGGTCGTGCGTGACGTAGATCGTCGTCGCGCCGAGCTCGCGGTGCAGCTTGGCGATCTCCACGCGCGTCTGGCCGCGCAGCGCGGCGTCGAGATTGGACAGCGGCTCGTCGAACAGGAAGACCTTGGGCTCGCGCACGATCGCACGGCCGATGGCCACGCGCTGTCGCTGGCCGCCCGACATCTCGCGCGGCAGCCGCTTCAGGTACGGCCCGAGGTTCAGGATTTCCGCCGCACGGTCGACCTTCTTCTTGATGACGGCGGGATCGGCCTTGGCCAGGCGCAGCGAGAAGCTCATGTTCTCCGCCACCGTCATGTGCGGGTAGAGCGCGTAGCTCTGGAACACCATCGCCAGGTCACGCTGCGCCGAGGGCAGGTGCGTGATCTCGCGGCCGTCGAGGTGGATGCTGCCCTCGGACAGCGTCTCCAGCCCCGCGATCAGCCGCAGCAGCGTGGACTTGCCGCAGCCCGAGGGGCCGACGAAGACCGTAAACTGGCCGCGATCGATGGACAGGTCGACGCCCTTGATCGTGCGGACGTCGCCGAACTGCTTGACGACGTGCTTGAGCTCGAGGAATGCCATGGGAAAGTTCCTTTACTTGACCGCGCCGAAGGTCAGCCCCTGCACGAGCTGCTTCTGGCTGAACCAGCCGAACACCACGATCGGGGCGATCGCGAGCACCGAGGCCGCCGACAGCTTGGCCCAGAACAGGCCCTCGGGGCTCGAGTACGAGGCGATCAGCGCGGCCAGGGTGCCCGCGTTCGCGGCGGTGAGGTTGAGCGACCAGAACGCCTCGTTCCACGACAGCACCAGGCACAGCAGGCCGGTCGAGGCAAGGCCGCCCATCGCCAGCGGCAGCACGACGTGGCGGAACTCGGCGGCCAGCGAGGCGCCGTCCATGCGCGCGGCCTCGAGGATCTCCGGCGGGATGTCCTTGAAGTGCGAGTACAGCATCCACACCATCAGCGGCAGGTTGCTGAGCGTGAAGACGATGATGAGCCCGGTGCAGGTGTCCAGCAGGCGCGAGCTCTGCGCCATCACGTACACCGGCACGAGCGCGCCGACCGCCGGCATCATCTTGGTGGAGAGCATCCACATCAGGATGTCCTTGGTGCGCTTGGTCGGGAAGAAGGCCATCGAATACGCCGCCGGCGCCGCGATCGCGAGGCCCAGCAGCGTCGAGACGACGCTCGTGACGAGGGAGTTCCTCGCGTACAGCAGGTAGTCGCTGCGCTCCTGCACGTGCGTGAAGTTCTCCAGCGTCGGGTGGAAGATCCACAGCGAGGGCACGGCGATCGCCTGCAGCTCCGTCTTGAACGACGTCAGCAGCATGAACAGGATCGGGAAGAACAGCAGCAGCGCGACGAGCCACGCGGCGACCGTGCGCAGCGCGAGGAACAGCAGGCCGTGGGTACCGGGTACGGTATTGGCGTTCATGATCAGCGCCGCCCGGCCGCCCGAAGGCGCTGAGCGCCCCCTCGGGGGGCAGCGAAAGAAGTGAGCATGGGGGTGGTCATTTCTAGCGCTCCATGTTCTTGCCGACGAGGCGGATCAGGAACGCCGCCGCGATGTTGGCCAGCACGACCGCGAACAGCGCGCCCGCCGAGGCCACGCCGACGTCGAAGCCGAGCAGCGCCTGCTTGAAGATCAGGTAGGCGATGTTGGTGCTGGCGTCGCCGGGGCCGCCGCCCGTGGTGGTCGAGATCTCGGCGAAGACGCTGAGCAGGAAGATCAGCTCGATCATCACCACCACCGCGATGGAGCGCGCGAGGTGCGGCAGCACGAGGAAGCGGAACTGCTGGAACCAGTTCGCGCCGTCCATGCGCGCGGCCTCCAGCTGCTCCCGGTTCATGCCCTGCAACGAGGTGATGAAGATCAGCACCGCGAACGGCAGCCACTGCCAGGCCACCATGATGATCACCGACAGCAGCGGCCAGTCGCCGAGCCAGTCGACCGGCGTGAGCCCGAGCGCGCGCCACACCTGCGCGAGCACGCCGTAGATCGGGTTCATCATCATGTGCTTCCACAGCAGCGCGTTGACCGTGGGCATGACGAAGAACGGCGAGATCAGCAGCACGCGCACGATGCCGCGACCCGGGAAGGGCTCGTTGACCAGCAGCGCGATCAGCACGCCCAGCACCACGGTGATCGCGATCACGCTCCCGAGCAGCAGCAGCGTGTTCAGGATGGCGGGCCAGAACGACGGGTCGGTGATGAAGAAGCGGAAGTTCTCGAGGCCGACGAAGGCATGCTCGCCGGGCTCCATCAGGTTGTAGCGGATGACCGAGAAGTACAGGGTCATCGCCAGCGGCACGATCATCCAGAGGAAGAGCGAGCCGACGGCAGGCGCGAGCAGCAGCCGGGCGAGCGATCTCATGGCGGTCTTTCGGGCGAGGGCGTACGGGCCGGGAAAGGCGCGTGCCGGCGGCGTCGGTCGACGCCGCCGGCACGGACCGTCAGGCGGTCACTTCAGGCGGCCGCTCTTCTTCAGCTCGCGCTCGGCCGCCACCTGCGAGGCCTTCAGCGCCGCGTCGACCGACTCCTTGCCCGCGAGGGCCGCGCTCATCTGCTGGCCGACGGTCACGCCGATGGACTGGAACTCGGGGATCGTCGCGAACTGCACGCCGGTGTACGGGCTCTTGGGCAGGGTCGGGTCCAGCGGGTTCGCGCTGTCGATCGCCTTCGCCTCGGCGGTCGCGAACTTGGCCACGGCCAGGAACTCGGGGTTCGCATAGGTGGACTTGCGGGTGCCTGTCGGCACGTGCGCCCAGCCTTCCTCCTTCGCGACGAGCTGGATGTAGGCCTTGGAGGTCGCCCAGTTCACGAACTTCTGCGCGGCGTCCGCGTTCTTGCTGCTCGCGGGCACGGCCAGGGCCCATGCCCACAGCCAGTTCGCACCCTTGGCGGTGACCTGCTGCGGCGCCTGCGTGAAGGCGACCTTGTCGGCGACCTTGCTCTGCTTCGGATCGGTGATGAAGGAGGCCGCGATCGTCGCGTCGTCCCACATCGCGCACTTGCCTTCGTTGTAGAGCGCCAGGATCTCGTTGAAGCTGTTGGCCGAGGACCCCGGGGGGCCATCCTTCTTCATCATGTCGACGTAGAAGTTGATCGCGTCGTGCCACGGCTTGGAGTCGAGCTGCGGCTTCCACGACATGTCGAACCACTGGCCGCCGAACGAATTGACGAGCGTGGTCAGGAACGCCATGTTGTCGCCCCAGCCCGGCTTGCCGCGCAGGCAGATGCCATAGACGCCGGCCTTCGGGTCGGTCATCTTGTCGGCGGCGGCGCGCACCTGGTCCCACGTCGGCCGGTCGGAGAAGGTCACGCCGGCCTTGGCGGCCAGGTCCTTGCGGTACATCAGCATCGAGCTCTCGCCGTAGAACGGGGCGGCGTAGAGCTTGCCGTCCGCCGACAGGCCGTTGCGGATCGCGGGCAGCAGGTCGTCGACGTCGTAGCTGGCGTCCGGCTTGATCTCCTGCAGCCAGCCCTTCTTGCCCCAGATCGGCGTCTCGTACATGCCGATGGTCATCACGTCGAACTGGCCGCCCTTGGTGGCGATGTCGGTCGTGACGCGCTGGCGCAGCACGCCTTCCTCCAGCGTCACCCACTTCACGTGGATGTCGGGGTTGGCCTGCTCGAAGAAGTGGGTGAGCTTCTGCATCTCGATCATGTGGCCGTTGTTGACGGTCGCGATCGTGATGTCGGTGGCGTGGGCCGGGAAGCTCGCTGCGATCGCGAGGGACGCGGCCAGGGCGACGGCCCGGGCCGGGGAAGCGTTGCGCGTCATAGGGTCTCCTGTATTTTCGTGAAGGCGCCGTCGACTGCGGCACGACGCCAGTGTCGGCAAATCGACAGCCGTCGCGTGGTACTGACGGAACGAATGCCGATACTTTGTTGCACGAAAAGTCGAGGGTTTACCTGGATTCGCTTGCGAGACACCGGGCTTGCTGCGGTGCCGCAACGGCACGTACGGGCAACAAAGTATCGACGCCAGCAGGGTGAACGCCCGCCGCGCGGCGTTACGGCCGCGCCGCACGGCGCCTGCGGGCGTGCAGCAGCGTATCGACATCCGCCCGTCCAGTAGCAGCGCGCTCGCGACCGCTTTCCTACGCTTGCAGGCACTTCGCGGCCGCTCCGTACCGGCCCGCGGGGTCGACGTGCCCATCGATCGAACGACGAACACTTCTGAAGGAGACACCCGCATGACATACCCGATGCCGTATCGAACCGCCCTGCTCGCCGCCGCCGCGGCGAGCGCCCTGCTCGCGAGCGCGCCGGCGCGCGCCGTCGACTGGACCGGCTACATGCGCGGCGGCCCCGCCGCCACGACCGAATCCGGCCACTCGCGCCAGTGCTACGGCATCGGCGAGCTCAAGTACCGCCTGGGCAACGAGTGCGACTTCTACGGCGAGTTCCAGCTCGCGCAGGCCATGAAGGTCGACGGCGTGGACGTCAACGCCGTGCTGATG
>DASVLN010000359.1:0-8464 GCA_036384855.1 Burkholderiaceae bacterium
CGGCGCTGCCGGAGGGCGCGTTCGACGCCGGGGCCGCGGCCGTGGTCGTGCTCGCGCTGGCGGTGACGCTGGCCGGCCTGTGGAACGCCCGCCGCCCGGCGCGCGTGAAGACGGTGGACGTGCCGATCGCCGGCCTGCCGCCCGCGCTGCAGGGCTTTCGCATCGCGCAGATCTCCGACCTGCACGTCGGCCCGACGATCAAGCGCGCCTGGCTGGAGCGCGTGGTCGACGCGGTCAACCGCCTCGAGCCTGACGTCGTGGCCGTCACCGGCGACCTGGTCGACGGCAGCGTCGCGGAGCTGGCCGAGCATGTCGCGCCGCTCGCGCAGCTGCGTTCGCGCCACGGCAGCTTCTTCGTCACCGGCAACCACGAGTACTACTCCGGCGCCGGCCCGTGGATCGAGCACCTGCGCCGCCTGGGCGTGCGCGTGCTGATGAACGAGCACGTGGTGCTGCGCCACCAGCAGGCGCCCATCGTGCTGGCCGGCGTGGCCGACTGGTCGGCGCACCACTTCGATCCCGAGCACCGCAGCGACCCGCACCGCGCGGTCGCGGGCGCGCCGGCGGCCGCGATCAAGGTGCTGCTCGCGCACCAGCCGCGCAGCGCGCGCGCCGCCGCGGACGCGGGCTTCCACCTGCAGCTGTCCGGCCACACGCACGGCGGCCAGTTCCTGCCCTGGAACTTCTTCGTGCGCTTCCAGCAGCCCTTCACCGCCGGCCTGCACCGGCTGAAGGACCTGCTGGTCTACGTGAGCCGCGGCACCGGCTACTGGGGGCCGCCCAAGCGCTTCGGCGCGCCGTCGGAGATCACGCAGCTGCGCCTCGTGGCCGCGTGATCCCCGGGCCGCACGACCCGGGGATCATCCGGCGGCCTCACCTGCGCGCCAGCACCGGCGCCAACGCCAGTCCGGTATGCGTCCGCCGGGCCACGAGATGCTCCGGCGTCCCTTCGGCGACCAGCCGCCCGCCGCCGGCCCCGCCCTCCGGCCCGAGGTCGATCACCCAGTCCGCCTCCGCCACGACGTCCAGGTCGTGCTCGATCACGACCACCGAGTGCCCGCCGTCGGTGAGCCGGTGCAGCACCTTGATCAGCTTGGCCACGTCGGCCATGTGCAAGCCCACGGTCGGCTCGTCGAGGACGTACAGGGTGTGCGGCGCCAGCCCGCGCCGGCCCGCCCCGGGCGGGCGGCTTCCCTCGGGGGAAGGCGTCAAGGCGCCGTCGATCCTGCCGCGCCGCCCGAGCTCGTCGCGCACCTTGGACAGCTCCGTCACCAGCTTGATGCGCTGCGCCTCGCCGCCCGACAGCGTCGGCGACGGCTGCCCCAGCGTGAGGTAGCCGAGCCCGACGTCCTGGAGCAGCTGAAGCGGATGCGCGATCGAGGGCATGCTGGCGAAGAACTCCACCGCCTCGTCGACTTCCATCTGCAGCACGTCGCCGATCGACTTGCCGCGCCACGTGACCGCCAGCGTCGCCGGATTGAAGCGCGCGCCGTGGCAGAGGTCGCAGGGCACCTTCACGTCGGGCAGGAAGCTCATCTCGATCGTGCGCACGCCCTGGCCTTCGCAGCCCGGGCAGCGGCCGCCGTTCGCGCCGCCGGTGTTGAAGCTGAAGCGGCCGGCCGCGTAGCCGCGCGCCTTGGCCTCCAGCGTCTCCGCGAACAGCTTGCGGATCGCGTCCCAGAAGCCGATGTAGGTCGCCGGGCAGGAGCGCGGCGTCTTGCCGATCGGCGTCTGGTCGACCTCCAGCACGCGGTCGATCGCATGCCAGCCTTCGATGGATTCGCAAACAGTCGGTTGCGCTTTTCCGCGTGAGGACACGAGGTCGGCCACGCTCGCGAGCAGCACGTCGCGCGCCAGCGTCGACTTGCCCGAGCCGCTGACGCCCGTCACCGCGACCAGCCGCTGCAGCGGTACCCGCACGGGCATGCCCTGCAGGTTGTGCAGCTTCGCGCCGATCACGGTGAGATGCGTGCTGGCACCCGCATCGTCGGCCGCGAACGCGACCTCGCGCCGCGGCTGCAGCGGATGCGTCATCGGCTGGGCGAGGCAGCGGCCCGTGACCGAGTCCGGATTGGCCGCCACCTCCGCCGCCGAGCCCTGCGCGACGAGCTGCCCGCCGCGCTTGCCGGCGCCGGGGCCGATGTCGACCAGGTGGTCGGCGCGGCGGATCGTGTCCTCGTCGTGCTCGACGACCACCAGCGTGTTGCCCTGCGCGCCCAGGCGCGCCAGCGCGTCCAGCAGGATGCGGTTGTCGCGCGGATGCAGGCCGATGGTCGGCTCGTCCAGCACGTAGCACACGCCCTGCAGGTTCGATCCCAGCTGCGCCGCGAGGCGGATGCGCTGGGCCTCGCCGCCCGACAGCGTCGGGGCGGCGCGGTCCAGCGTGAGGTAGTTCAGGCCGACGTCCTCGAGGAAGACGAGGCGGCTGCGGATCTCGGCGATCACGTCGCGCGCGACCTCCGCGTCGCGGCCGGACAGCTGCAGCGACTCGATCCATGCGCGCACGTCGCTGACCGCCCACTGCGCGACGTCGGTGATGGCGCGCTCCTCGAAGCGGATCGCGCGCGGCGCCGGCGCGAGACGCGCGCCGTGGCAGTCGGGGCAGGTGGCGTCCTCGAGCTCCTCGGCGTCGGGCTCCTTCGTGATGAAGGCCTGCTCGCGGCCGCGCTCGTCGGCATCCAGCACCGAGTCGTCGAACGCGGCGCGCTGCTCGCGCGTCAGCGCCAGGCCGGTGCCGACGCAGCCGGGGCACCAGCCGTGCTTGCTGTTGTACGAGAACATGCGCGGGTCGGGCTCGGGGTAGCTCGTGCCGCAGGTCGGGCAGGCGCGCTTGGTCGAGAACACCTTGACCGCGCCGATCCCGAGCGTCGAATGCTCCAGCGCCATCGCCTCGGTGAGGCCGTCCAGCGGCGCGAGCAGGTGCATCACGCCCTTGCCGATGTCCAGCGCCTTGGCGAGCAAGGCACGCAGCTCGGCCTCGCGTGCGGGCTCGACCACGAGGTCGCCGACGGGCAGCTCCAGCGTGTGCTCCTTGAAGCGATCCAGCCGCGGCCACGGGTCGACCTTGAGGAACTCGCCGTCCACGCGCAGGTGCGTGTGGCCGCGCGCCTTCGCCCATTTCGCGAGGTCGGTGTAGACGCCCTTGCGGTTGACGACCAGCGGCGCGAGCAGTCCCACGTGCTTGCCGCGGTAGTCGCGCATCAGCTGCGCGGCGATGCTCTCGACGCTCTGCGGCCGCACCGGGCTGCCGTCGTTGATGCAGTGCTGCACGCCCAGCTTGACCCACAGCAGGCGCAGGAAGTGCCAGACCTCCGTGGTCGTCGCGACCGTGCTCTTGCGGCCGCCGCGCGACAGGCGCTGCTCGATCGCCACCGTCGGCGGGATGCCGTAGACCGCATCCACCTCCGGCCGGCCCGCGGGCTGCACGATGCTGCGCGCATAGGCGTTGAGCGACTCCAGGTAGCGCCGCTGGCCCTCGTTGAACAGGATGTCGAAGGCGAGCGTCGACTTGCCCGAGCCCGAGACGCCCGTCACCACCGTGAACTTGCCGCGCGGGATCGCGACGTCCACGGACTTCAGGTTGTGCTCGCGCGCGTTGACGATGCGGATGGACTCGTCCGCGGCGCCCGGCTTCGCGCGGCGCCGGCGCGCGACCAGCGACTGCAGGCTCGGGCCGTCGCGGCTCGCGTCCCGCGCGGCGTCGTCGGCCGGTGCGTCCGCGACCGCATAGGCCGCGCCCTTGTCGCGTGCCTCGACCGCGGCGTAGCGCTCCAGGCCCAGCGCCTCCTCGTAGTCGCGCAGCGCGCGTCCGGTGTGCGAGCGCTCGTTGGCCTTCAGGTCCTCCGGCGTGCCCACCCCCACGATCTCGCCGCCGCCCTCGCCGCCCTCGGGCCCGAGGTCGACCAGCCAGTCCGCGGCGCGGATCACGTCGAGGTTGTGCTCGATGACGATCAGCGAATGCCCCGCCTCCAGCAGCCGCCGCAGCGAGCGCATCAGCTTGGCGATGTCGTCGAAGTGCAGGCCGGTCGTCGGCTCGTCGAAGAGGAACAGCGTGCCCTTCTTCGCCGCCGGCTGCGCCGGGCCCTGCGCCGCCTCGGCGAGGAAGCCCGCGAGCTTGAGCCGCTGCGCCTCGCCGCCCGACAGCGTCGGCACCGGCTGGCCCAGCTTCACGTAGTCGAGGCCGACGTCGACGATGGGCTGCAGCCGGCGCACCACCTCGCGGTCGTCTGCGAACAACTGCACCGCCTCGTTGACGGTGAGCTCGAGCACGTCGGCCACCGACATCTGGCGGTCGCGCCGCACGAGGTGGGCGTCGAGGATCTCGGCGCGGAAGCGCTTGCCGTCGCAGTCCGGGCAGCGCAGGTAGACGTCGGAGAGGAACTGCATCTCCACGTGCTCGAAGCCGGAGCCGCCGCAGGTCGGGCAGCGGCCGTCGCCGGCGTTGAACGAGAACATGCCCGCGCCGTAGTTGCGCTCCAGCGCCACCGGCGTCGTCGCGAACAGCTTGCGGATCTCATCGAACGCGCCGACGTAGCTCGCCGGGTTCGAGCGCGCCGTCTTGCCGATCGGACTCTGGTCGACGAACACGGCCCCGGCGAGCCAGTCGGCACCGAGCAGGCGGTCGTGCGCGCCCGGGGTCTCGGTGGGCTTGCCGAAGTGCCGCTCGAGCGCCGGATGCAGCACGTCCTGCATCAGCGTGCTCTTGCCCGAGCCGCTGACGCCGGTGACGACCACCAGCCGCTGCAGCGGAAACGCGACGTCGACGTTCCTGAGGTTGTGCTCGCGCACCCCTTCGAGGATCAGCCGCGGCGTCGAGTCCGTGACCGCGCGCCGCACGCCCATGCCGACCTGCTTGCGCGCGCCGAGGTAGGCGCCGGTGAGCGTGTCGGCGTTCCTCGCGGTGTCGGGATCGCCGTCGAAGACGATGCGGCCGCCGCGCTCGCCCGGGCCGGGGCCCATGTCGATCAGGCGGTCCGCGGCGAGCATCACGGCGGGGTCGTGCTCGACGACGACCAGCGTGTTGCCCGCGTCGCGCAGGCGCTGCATGGCCTCCACGATGCGGTGCATGTCGCGCGGGTGCAGGCCGATGGAGGGCTCGTCCAGCACGAACAGCGTGTTCACGAGCGAGGTGCCCAGCGCGGTCGTCAGGTTGATGCGCTGCACCTCGCCGCCCGACAGCGTGCGGCTCTGGCGGTCGAGCGTCAGGTAGCCGATGCCGACGTCGTTGAGGTAGCGCAGGCGGGCGCCGATCTCGTCGAGCAGCAGCTTCAGCGCCTCGTCGGGCAGGTCGGCGGGCGTCTGCTGCTGGTCAAAAAACCGGCGCAGGCGGTCGATCGACAGCAGCATCATGTCGTGCAGGCCGAGGCCGGGCAGCGCCTCGAGCTGCTCGCGCGTCCACGATACCCCGACGGGCATGTGCCGCTTCGACGGAGGCAGCACCGAGTCCGCCTGCTCCTTCGTGCCGATGCGCCACAGCTGGGCCTCCAGCTTCAGGCGCGCGCCGTCGCACGCGGGGCAGGTCGTGTAGCTGCGGTACTTGGACAGCAGCACGCGGATGTGCATCTTGTACGCCTTGGACTCGAGGTACTCGAAGAAGCGCTTGATGCCGTACCACTGCTTGTTCCAGTTGCCGCTCCAGTTCGGCGAGCCGCCGATCACCCACTCGCGCTGCGACTCGGTGAGATGGTTCCACGCGGTGTCGCGCGGGATGCCCGCGTCGCCGGCGTACTTCATCAGGTCGGCCTGGATCTCCTTCCACGCCGGCGTCTGGATCGCCTTGATCGCGCCGTTGCGCAGCGTCTTCTTCTCGTCGGGGATCACGAGGCCCCAGTCGACGCCGATCACGCGACCGAAGCCGCGGCAGGTCTCGCAGGCGCCGAAGGCCGAATTGAACGAGAACAGGGCCGGCTGCGGGTCGGCGTAGCGCAGGTCGCTCTCCGGGCAGTGCAGGCCGGTCGACCAGCGCCAGCGCACGCCGGGGTCGGGACCGTCGGCGTCCTCGGGCAGCAGGTCGACGTTCAGGCGGCCCTGGCCGCGCTTGAGCGCGAGCTCGATCGCCTCGACGACGCGCACCTTCTCCGCCTTGCCGACGCGAAAGCGGTCGGCCACGACGTCCAGCACCTTGCGCTCGCCGTTCTCGTCCTTCACGGTGCGCTCGCCGTGCACGCGCGTGAAGCCGCTCGAGGCGAGCCATTGCGTGACTTCCTCGGCCGTGGTGCGCGCCGGCAGCTCGACCGGGAACGTCACCGCGACGCGCGGATCGCCCGCGGCCTGCGCGCGCGCGACCAGGTCGGCGTAGATCGTGTCGGGCGTGTCGTGGCGCACCGGCAGCGCGGTCTCGCGGTCGAACAGGTGCGCGGCGCGGCCGAACAGCAGCTTCAGGTGGTCGTTCAGCTCGGTCATCGTCCCGACCGTCGAGCGCGAGCTGCGCACCGGGTTGGTCTGGTCGATCGCGATCGCCGGGGGCACGCCCTCCACGTGGTCGACGGCCGGCCGATCCATGCGGTCGAGGAACTGGCGTGCATAGGCCGAGAAGGTCTCGACGTAGCGCCGCTGGCCCTCGGCGTACAGCGTGTCGAAGACGAGGCTGGACTTGCCCGAGCCGCTCGGCCCCGTGACCACGGTGAGCTCGCCGGTGCGGATGTCGAGGTCGAGGTTCTTGAGGTTGTGCTGGCGCGCGCCGCGGATGCGGATGAGACCGCTCATGGACGTCCTTCCCGGGGTTAGGCGGGACATTCTAGGCACGCGACGACCACGGCGCGGCGGCGCGCCGATTGGCCCCGGACGGCGTCGGACGTTGCTTGAAAATTCAGCAGGCGGCCCCAGTTCCGGGCCACGGGCGCCACCGTCGAGGTCGCGCCCGTCGCCGCTTCTAGACCCCGAACAGGCGCCGCAGGTAGGGCGTCAGGAAGCGCCCGCGCGGATCCATGCGCTCGCGCAGCGCGAGGAAGTCGTCCCAGCGCGGATACAGGCGCGCGAGCCGCGCGGCGTCCAGCGAATGCACCTTGCCCCAATGCGGCCGGCCGCCGTGGTTCAGGGCGATCGCCTGCACCGCGTCGAAGTAGCCCTCCCACGGCATGCCCACGAACTGGTGCACCGAGATGTGCACGCTGTCGCGGCCGAAGTTCGGGCTCAGCCAGAGGTCGTCGCCCTTCACCCAGCGGTACTCGAGCGGGAACATCAGCGGTAACTCGCGCCGGTCGATCAGCGCGCGGATCTCGCGCAGCGCGTCGGCGCCGCGCTCGGCAGGCAGCGACCACTCCATCTCGTTGAAGCGCACCGAGCGCACCGTCGACAGCATCGAGTGGCTCGCGTCGACCTGCACGCTGTCCGACAGCATCGAGGCGCAGAAGCGGCTGAGCGACGGACACAGCGACGGCACCGCGCGCCCGAGCCGGCACAGCGCGCCGAAGGCCGTGTTCTCCAGCAGCACGTCGCTGACCCAGCGCCCGAGGCCCATCTCGTCGACAGGATCGTCGGTGAGGTTCCAGGTCTTGGTGAGCACGCGGTCGGTGTGCGGCAGCCAGTAGAACTCGAAGTTGCGGTGGGCGGCCACCAGCGCATCGGCCTGCGCGAGGCAGTCCTCCAGCGCCATGCTGCCGCGCTGCAGCCGCAGCCGGTAGGACGGCACGAGGCGCAGCGTCAGCTCGGTCAGCACGCCCAGGCTGCCGAGCGCGATGCGGCCGCCGGCGAACAGCGCGGGATCGTCATCCGGGCTCGCCACGTGCACCGCACCGTCGGCACCGAGGAACTTCATCGCCGCGATCTGCGTCGCGAGGTTGCCGAACGCGCGGCCGGTGCCGTGCGTGCCGGTGCTGGTCGCGCCGGCGATGGACTGCACGTTGATGTCGCCCAGGTTCTCCATCGCGAGGCCGTGGCGGGCGAACGCGTCGCCCAGCGCGTGCAGGCGCGTGCCGGCGTGCACGCGCGCGGTGCGGGCCGCGGCGTCGACCTCGATCACGCCCTGCAGGCCGTCGAGCGAGACGATGACGCCATCGGTCGCCACCAGCGGGCTGAACGAATGACCGCCGCCGACCAGCCGCAGCCCGCGCCCCGCGGCGACGGCGGCCGCGACGGTGCGCTCGAGCTCCGCGCCGCTTGCGGGCGTCACGACCTCGGCCTCGGGGCATGCGACATAGCCCGACCAGTTGCTCCACATCCTCGCGCTCCTCGTTCTGGCGGTCGTCGTGCCGGGTGCTCAGAAGAAGCTCCGGCCCTCGCCGCGGTAGGTCGGCACGCGCTCCACGACGCGATCGCCCCGCAGCAGCAGCAGCGTCTCGAAGCGCTCGCACAGCTCGCCGGCCTTGGCATGGCGGAACAGCAGCGGCTCGCCGATCGCGAGCACCGTCCCCGCGGGCAGCCGCACGGGCGTCTGCACCTCGCCCGCGCCCTCGTTGGCGAGCAGCGCGCAACCCGCGGGCAGCCAGGGGCGCGGCAGGCGGTCGCGCCCGGCCGGGCCCGAGGC
>DASVLN010000360.1:0-5161 GCA_036384855.1 Burkholderiaceae bacterium
GCCGCGACCGTCGCGCACGCGGCGGCTCGCCGAGCTCGCGCTGGTCCTGGGCGCGACGGAGGCGCTGCACCTGGCGCTCGCCGGGGGCGACGCGGACTTCGGTGGCGCGGAGCTCGCCGCGGGCTCGCTGCTGCTGGCCGCCTGGCTGCTGCGCCACACATGGGAGGCATTGCGGCCGCGCCAGCGGGTACGCACCTGGAACAGGCCGCGCGGCCTGGATCGCCTGCGACCGAGCCGCTGACGCGCGGCGCCGCGCCGGTCAGAGTTCGGTGCGCAGCCCCCAGATCTCGGGGAACAGCACGACGTCGAGCATCTTCTTGAGGTAGCCGACGCCGCTCGTGCCGCCGGTCCCGCGCTTGAAGCCGATGATGCGCTGCACCGTCGTCACGTGGCGGAATCGCCAGAGGCGGAACGCGTCCTCGAGGTCGGTGAGTTCCTCGCCGAGCTGGTAGAGATCCCAGTGCGTCTCCGGCGCGCGGTAGACCTGCAGCCACGCGTCGCGCACGGCGTCGCTCTCGACGTAGGGCTGCGTCCAGTCGCGCTCCAGGTGAGATACAGGTACCGGTATTCCGCGGCGCGCGAGCAGCCGCAGGCTCTCGTCGTACAGCGAGGGTGCGCGCCAGGCCTGCTCGACCAGCGCCAGCAGGTCGGGCCGGTGGGCGTGCGGCTTGAGCATCGCCGCGTTCTTGTTGCCCATCGTGAACTCGATGCAGCGGTACTGGTAGCTCTGGAAGCCGCTGCTGGCGGAGAGGTAGGGCCGGATCGCCGAGTACTCGGGCGGCGTCATCGTCGCCAGCACGTCCCAGGCGTGCACCAGCTGCTCCATGATGCGGCTGACGCGCGCCATCATCTTGAACGCGGCGCCGAGGCGGTCGGTCGCGATCGCGGCGACGGCGGCGCGCAGCTCGTGCAGCATCAGCTTCATCCAGAGCTCGGAGGTCTGGTGCTGCACGATGAACAGCATCTCGTTGTGATCCGGCGACAGCGGATGCTGCGCGCTGAGCACCTGATCGAGATGCAGGTAGTCGCCGTAGCTCATGTCACGCGCGAAATCGAGCTGCGCGCCCTCCTCCGCGACGATGCGCTCGCCGCCTGCAGATACGGGCCCGGGTACGGCGGACGCAGGCGAGCCGTGGCCCATCGGGCAAGCGCCGGCCGAGGTGTCGTCGTTCATGGGGAAGTCCTCAGGTGACCGCGGCGCGGCGGTTGAATCGATCATCGCGGTACTCGCCCGACGCGAGCACCTGCACGAGGTGCTCGACGGCGTCGTACACGTCGACGAAGCGCAGGTAAAGCGGCGTGAAGCCGAAGCGCAGGATGTCGGGCAGCGCGGGGCCGTGGCGGTCGGCGCCGGTGCCGGCGCGGAAGTCGCCGATCACGCCGCGCGCGATCAACGCCTGCATGATCGCGTAGCCGTGCCGGCCGCCGTCGGGCGCGGTGTGCACGAGGCTCACCTGGCTGCCGCGCGCGCGCGCGTCGCGCGGGCTCGCGACCGCGACGCCGAGCTCGGAGCAACGCGCGTCGACGAGCGCGATGAAGGCTTCGGTCAGCGCGATCGACTTCTCGCGCAGCGCCCGCATCCCGCCCAGCGGCGCGGCGGCGTGCAGCGTGTCGACGCCGCACTCGAGCGCGGTGAGCGACAGCACCGCCGGCGTGCCGCACAGGAAGCGGCCGATGCCCGGTGCCGGCTCGTAGCCGGGTTGGAACGCGAACGGCGCGGCGTGGCCCATCCAGCCGGACAGCGGCTGCCAGAAGCGCTCGGCGTGGCGCGGATGCGCCCACACGAAGGCCGGCGCGCCGGGGCCGCCATTGAGGAACTTGTAGCCGCAGCCGATCGCGAAGTCGGCGTCGGCGCCGTGCAGGTCGATCTCCACCGCGCCGGCCGTGTGCGCGAGGTCCCATACGGCCAGCGCGCCGGCGCCGTGGATGCGCGCCGTCATCGCGGCCATGTCGTGCAGTGCGCCGGTGCGGTAGTTGACCTGGGTCAGCATGGCGATGGCGACATCCGCGCCGCGCCCGCCCGCGAGGCGCTCGACGATCGCGGGCGGCTCCAGCAGCTCCAGCGTCCAGCCGAGCTCGCGGCAGAGGCCCTCCGCGATGTACAGGTCGGTCGGGAAGTTCTGGCGCTCGCTCACGATCACGCGGCGCTGCGGCGCATCGGCATGCGCGATGCGGGCCGCGGCGCTCAGCACCTTGAACAGGTTCACCGACGTCGAGTCGGCGGCCACCGTCTCGCCCGGACGTGCGCCCAGCAGCGCGCCGATGCGATCGCCCACGCGCTGCGGCAGCGTGATCCAGCCTGCGTCGTTCCAGCTGCGGATGAGGCCTTCGCCCCACTCCTGCCGCACCGCCGCGTCCACGCGCCCGGCGGTCGCCCTCGGCAGCGCGCCCAGCGAGTTGCCGTCGAGGTAGATCACGCCCTCGGGCAGCGCGAACTGCTCGCGCAGCGGGGCCAGTGCGTCCTCGGCGTCGCGCCGCGCGCAGTCGTCTCTCGTCGTCATGCGTCCGGTCTCCTTGCGTCGCGGCCGCTTGCGGGCCGTCACGCGATTAGTTTAGTATTGAAATATTCACTTCTCAAGTTTTGTCGCACGCATCGCGCCCGGCGCATGCACCGCGGCGGGACACGGGGATCCCATGCGCATCGCCTGCATCGGCGGCGGCCCGGCGGGCCTGGCCTTCGCCCTCCTGATGAAGAAGCTCGACCCGTCCCACGACATCACCGTGGTCGAGCGCAACCGCCCCTACGACACCTTCGGCTGGGGCGTCGTGTTCTCGGACGCGACGATGGCGCACCTGCGCCGCTGGGACGCCGAGACGGCCGGCGCGATCGAGGCCGCCTTCGCGCACTGGGACGACATCGTGCTCGAGTTCAAGGGTCGGGCGATCCGCTCGGGCGGCCACGGCTTCGTGGGCATCGGCCGCAAGCGCCTGCTCAACATCCTGCAGGCGCGTTGCGAGTCGCTGGGCGTGCGGCTCGAGTTCGACCGCGAGGTGCGCTCGGACGACGAGTTCCCCGACGCCGACCTCGTCGTCGCGAGCGACGGCATCAATTCGGCCGTGCGCCAGAAGTACGCCGACCTCGTCCGGCCGGACATCGTGACCCGCCCGAACCGCTTCATCTGGCTGGGGACGAAGAAGCTCTACGACGCGTTCACCTTCGTCTTCGAGCGCACCGAGCACGGCTGGTTCCAGGCCCACGTCTACCGTTTCGATGCCGGCACCTCGACCTTCATCGTCGAGTGCACCGAGGACACCTGGCGCGCGCACCGACTGGACCAGCTCGATACCGAAGCCTCGGTCGCGTTCTGCGAGCGCGTGTTCGCGCGTCATCTTCAGGGCGAGAAGCTCATGAGCAACGCGCGCCACCTGCGCGGCTCGGCCTGGCTGAACTTCCAGCGCATCACCTGCGAGCGCTGGTGGGCGACCGCCGAGGAGCGCGCCGCGCGCAGCCCCGGCGCGCACGCGCCGCTGGTGCTCATGGGCGACGCGGTGCACACCGCGCACTTCGCGATCGGCTCGGGCACCAAGCTCGCGCTCGAGGACGCGATCGAGCTCGCCAACCAGTTCAAGCTGGCCGCCGAAGCCCAGGGCGAGGTCGGGCCCAACGACCTGCCGGCGCTGCTCGCGCGCTACCAGGAGCTGCGCGCCGTCGAGGTGCTGCGCCTGCAGAACGCCGCCTGGAACGCGATGGAGTGGTTCGAGGTCTGCGGCCGGCGCTACTGCGACCAGCTCGAGCCGGAGCAGTTCATGTACTCGCTGCTCACGCGCAGCCAGCGCATCAGCCACGAGAACCTGCGCCTGCGCGACGCCGGCTGGCTGGAGGGCTACGAGCAGTGGTTCGCGCGACGGCAATCGGCGAGCGAGGGCCGCCCGGGCCGGGCCGGGCTTGCCCTCGAGGGGCGGCGGCGCGAGGACCGGGCGAACCCGGGCGTTCCGCCGCCGATGTTCACGCCCTTCACGGTGCGCTCGGTCACGCTGAAGAATCGCGTCGTCGTCTCGCCGATGGCGCAGTACTCGGCGATCGACGGCACCGTCGGCGACTACCACCTCGTGCATCTCGGGGCCCGCGCGATGGGCGGCGCGGCGCTGGTGATGACGGAGATGACCTGCACCAGCGCCGATGCCCGCATCACCCCCGGATGCCCCGGCCTGTACACCGACGCGCAGCGCGACGCCTGGGCGCGCATCGTCGACTGGGTGCACGACCATACGGATGCCCGTATCGGCATGCAGCTCGGCCACGCGGGCGCCAAGGGCGCGACCCACCTCGGCTGGGAAGGCATCGACCAGCCGCTGACCTCCGGCGGCTGGCCGCTGATGTCGGCATCGTCGCAGCAGTACCTGCCGGGGGTGAGCGACTGGTCGCGCGCGATGACGCGCGCCGACATGGACCGCGTGCTGCACGACTTCGTCGCCGCCGCCCGCCGCGCCGCGGACGCGGGCTTCGACTGGCTCGAGCTGCACTGCGCGCACGGCTACCTGCTGTCGTCGTTCATCTCGCCGCTGACGAACCGGCGCGAGGACGACTACGGCGGCCCGCTCGAGAACCGGCTCCGATACCCGCTCCAGGTATTCGCCGCCGTGCGCGCCGCATGGCCGCAGCAGCTGCCGATGTCGGTGCGCATCTCCACGCACGACTGGGTCGAGGGCGGCATCACGCCGGCCGACGCGGTCGAGATCGCGCGTGCGTTCAAGGCCGCCGGCGCCGACATGATCGACTGCTCCTCGGGCCAGGTGAGCAAGGCCGAGAAGCCGGTCTACGGCCGCATGTGGCAGACGCCCTTCGCCGACCGCATCCGCAACGAGGCCGGCATCGCGACGATCGCCGTCGGCGCGATCACCGAGGCCGACCACGTCAACGCCATCATCGCCGCCGGCCGCGCCGACCTGTGCGCCGTCGCGCGGCCGCACCTGGCCAATCCCGCGTGGACGCTGACCGAGGCCGCGCGCATCGGCTACGCGGGCGTGCAGTGGCCGGCGCCCTACCGTTCGGCCAAGCCGCAGCTGGAGGCGATCTTCCAGCGCGAGCGCGCCGCCGCGCAGGCCACTCGGAGCCAGCCATGAGCGACATCCGCAACGGCGACATGAGCGAGGTCGCACAGGTGCTGGGCGCCATCGAGCTGCCCGCGACCACCGCGCCGGCGGCGCCCGCGACGCAGCC
>DASVLN010000361.1:0-16048 GCA_036384855.1 Burkholderiaceae bacterium
CGTCGACGCGACGCTCGGCGCGATCGCCCGGCCGGCGCGCGTGCGCTTCGTCGCGGGGCTGCCGAAGACGCGCTCGGGCAAGCTGCTGCGGCGGGCGATCCAGGCGGTGTGCGAGGGCCGCGAGCCGGGCGACCTCACGACCATCGACGATCCCGCCGCCCTCGGCCAGGTGCGCGCAGCGCTTGCGATGGAGTGAGCGCTCGCGGATGATGGCGGGCCGCGCCGCGCGATCGGCGTGCCGCCGCTCAGAGTTCCCGCGAATCTGCCGATAAGCCGGTGTCAGCCCCGGATCACAGGATGCCGCCTCGCATGGACGCCACCGCCCTCACCGCGCTGCCCGAACTCGGCGGCGAACAGCTGCTCGCCCTCACCGAACTCGATGGCAAGGCCCTGCATGCGCTGGTGCGCGACATCGGCATCCCGGCGCGGCCGCAGATGCTGGTCGACCTGCAGCGCGAGCTGGAGCGCGACGACCCCTCGCTGAAGAAGGTGGCCGACATCTCCGGCTCGGACGTCGCGCTGTCGGCGGCCCTGCTGAAGATGGCCAACTCGCCGCTGATGGGCCTGAGCCGCCGCTGCGAGACCGTGGAACAGGCGTTCCAGCTGCTCGGCTTCGCGCAGTGCCAGGCGATCTTCACGGAGATCTGCCTGCGCAAGCTGCTGCCCGCCGACGGGCCGGGCCTGGTGCGCTTCTGGGACGTCTCGGCCAAGCGCGCACGGGCGATGACCTTCCTCGCCCGCACGCGCCGCGTCGTGCCGCCGGCGCTCGCGCACACCTACGGCCTGTTCGTCGAGATCGGCATCGCGATCCTGCTTCAACGCTTCCCCGGCAAGGGCGGCTACCTGGCGACGCTGGACCGCTCCAACGCCCACGAGGGCACGATCACGGCGCTCGAGCAGCAGGTGCACGGCGTCGACCACGCGCTCGTCGGTGCGCTGACGGCGCGCACCTGGGGCGTGTCGCAGACGGCCGTGCTCGCCACGCGCCTGCACCACGAGTACAGCTCCTGGATGGGCCCGATGCCGCCGCAGGTGCGGGAGCTGGTCGCGCTCGGCCTCGTCTGCGAGACCATCATCCAGCGCTACCAGGGCATGAACCGCCACCTCGAGTGGGTCAAGGGCGGCGAGATCGCGCTCGCCGCGCTGGGCATCGGCGAGGCCGAGCTCGAGGACTGGTGCGAGGACGTGCACGCGCAGTTCGCGTCGACCGGGCTCTGAAACCCCGCGATGCCGGGCGCGGGCGGCGACGCCGGGCGCGCGCGCCCGCCGGTCGCGGGCATGGTTCAATGAGGCCGTTGGCGCCCCGCGCCGGAGACCTCGCATGCCCGACGACGACTCGCTCATCATCGCCCGCCCCGAGGGGCAGGCCCAGCAGCTGATCCTGCTCTTCCACGGCGTGGGCGCCGCGCCGGACGACCTGGCGCCGCTCGGCCACCTGCTCGCGTCCGAATTCCCGCAGGCCTTCGTCGTCAGCGTGGCGGCTCCCGACCGCGTCCCCGGTGGCGCGGGCCGGCAGTGGTTCGCGGTGGCGGGCATCGACGAGGACAGCCGTGTCGAGCGCGTCGCCGCCGCGATGCCGGCGTTCGCGACGGCGGTCGAGTCCTGGCGCCGCGAGGCCGGCGTGCCGACCGACGCGGTCGCGCTGGTCGGCTTCTCGCAGGGCGGCATCATGGCGCTGGAGTCGACACGCGAGGGGCCGGCGCTGGCCGGGCGCGTCGTCGCGATCGCGTCGCGCTTCGCCCGGCTGCCCCAGGCGCCCAACCCGGGCACCACGCTGCACCTGTTCCATGGCAAGCTTGACGCGGTCATCCCCTACGGCTTCACCGTCGAGGCCGCGCAGCACCTGGTGGCGATCGGCGCGGACGTCACGGCCGACGTCGTGCCCTTCGTCGGCCACCAGATCAACGAGGACATCGCCGCCCTGCTGATCGAGCGCCTGCGCGGCCACGTGCCGCGGCGGGTGTGGGACGCGGCGATGAACGCGGCGCGCGAGCTGCGGGAGCAGGAGGGCGACCCGCCGGGCGAGCCCGACGCGCCGCGCGAAGGGCCGCACGGCGCGGCCTGAGACCGGTCGCGGCGGGGCCCGCAGGGTGGCGTCCCGCGCGCCGGCCTCGTCCTACATCGCGACGCTGCGGACGCCGACTTCCGGCGCTCCGGCGCGTGGGCAACATGCGCTCCATCGACGGAGACACGCACCATGCACACCAACGCCACCCTTCCGCGCCTGGACGCCACCCTGCAGGACGCCCTGCTCACCACGGCCGAGGCGCTCGCCCGCCGCCGCGCCTGCGACATCGCCGAGGCCACGATCGATCGCCTGGTCGCGCTGCGCTGGTTGGAATGGGCCGGCGGCTCGCTGCGCTTCACCGCGGCCGGCGAGCTGGTGCTGCTGAAGGCCCAGGCCGCGATGGCGCGCGACGGGCTGCAGGCCGCCTGAAGGGCGCGCGCCCGGCCTGCCATCCTGCGCAGCCGCGGCCGACGAGGCCTTCAGTCCGGACACGCGACCCGCCGCGCGCCGGGCACGCCGTCACAGCTTCTCGCTCTCGCCCGCCTTGGGCTGCCACTTCATCAGCGCCTTCTCGGCCACGCCCACGAGCGCGTCCAGCGCCAGCGCGAAGGCCGTGAGCACCAGGATGCCGGCCATCACGGTGTCGATGTCGAAGCTGCCCTCCGCCTGCAGGATCAGGTAGCCCACGCCCTGCGACGAGCCGAGGTACTCGCCCACGACCGCGCCGACGAACGCAAGTCCCACCGAGGTGTGCAGCGAGCTGAAGACCCAGCTCGTGGCGCTCGGCAGGTAGACGTGGCGCAGCAGCTGGCGGCGGTTCGCGCCCAGCATGCGCGCGTTGGCGAGGATCACCGGGCTCACCTCCTTCACGCCCTGGTAGACGTTGAAGAAGACGATGAAGAACACCAGCGTGACGCCGAGCGCCACCTTGCTCGCGATGCCGAGGCCGAACCAGACCGCGAAGATCGGCGCCAGGATCACGCGCGGCATCGCGTTCGCGGCCTTGATGTAGGGATCGAGGATGGCCGCGGCGACGGGGCTCAGCGCGAGCCACAGCCCGGTCGCGAGCCCGGTCACGGTGCCGATCGCGAAGGCCAGCACCGTCTCGGCGAGCGTCACGCCGAGATGGCGCCAGATCTCGGCGCCGGAGAACCAGTCGCGGATGCGCGCGAAGATCTTCAGCGGCTGGCCGAAGAAGAACGCGGCCTGGTTGTCGTCGGAGAACAGGAAGTGCGGCAGCAGGCCCGGCGTCGTGAGCAGGTGCCAGGCGAGGAACAGGGCGAGCAGCAGGATCAGTTGCCAGGCGCGGATCGTGAAGGGGTCGGGGCGGCGCATGTCGGGCCCTCACGCTTTCAGTTGCTGCTGGTAGCCGGCGAGGACCTCCTCGCGCAGCACGTCCCAGATCGCGCGGTGCAGCTCGACGAAGCGCGGATGCGCGCGCACCTCGGCCACGTCGCGCGGGCGCGGGAGGTCGATGCGGAACTCGCCGATCGGATGCGAGGCCGGGCCCGCGGACATCACGACGACGCGGTCGCTCATCGCGATGGCTTCGTCGAGGTCGTGCGTGATGAACAGCACCGCTTTCCTCTTGGCGCTCCAGAGGTCCAGCACCTCGTTCTCCATCAGCTGCCGCGTCTGGATGTCGAGGGCCGAGAACGGTTCGTCCATCAGGATGATGTCGGGATCGAGCACCAGCACCTGCGCGAGGCTGACGCGCTTGCGCATGCCGCCCGAGAGCTGGTGCGGATAGCGGTCGCCGAACGCCGCGAGGCCGACCCGCTTGAGCCACTCGTCGGCCTGCGCCCCCGCCGCGTCGCGTCCGGCGCCCCGGAACTGCAGGCCCGCCATCACGTTCTCGCGCGCGGTTCGCCACGGCATCAGGCTTTCGGCCTGGAACAGGTAGCCGGCGCGCGCGTTCAGGCCCTGCAGGGGCGCGCCGAACACGCGTACCTGGCCCGTGCTGGGCGCGAGCAGGCCGGCAGCCATGTTCAGCAGCGTGCTCTTGCCGCAGCCGGTCGGCCCGACGACGGAGACGAACTCGCCCGCGCCGACGGCGACTGAGACGTCGCGCACGGCGGTGTAGCGCTGCGAGGGATCGGTGCGCGCGGCGAAGGTGCAGCTCGCGCCCACGAGCGCCAGGGCGGGGGGCGGCGCGGCGGCGTCGCCCATCAGGCCTTCTTCGCGTTCGCGCGCTTCGCGAACTCGTTCGTCCAGGCGGCCGCGAGGTCGAACTTGCCGCCCTTGAGCGCGTCGTCCACGCTCTGCAGCGCGCGCAGCGCGGTCGCGGCGCCGGCCTCGGGGATCATGCCGTCGGACGACAACGCGCCCTTGCTCGCGAGGAACGAGTCGATGTAGACGGCCCGGTCGCCCAGCAGGTAGCTCTCGGGCACGGCCTTGACGATGTCGGCCGGCCCGGCCTGCTGGATCCACCTGTCCGCACGCACGATCGCATTGGCCAGCGCCTGCACGGTGTGCGGATCCTTGTCGATGAACGCCTGCGGCGCGTACAGGCAGCCGGCCGGCATCGGGCCGCCGAAGGCCGCGTCGGCGACCGAGACGATGCGCGTGTCCGAGACGATCTTCAGGTCGCCGCTGCGCTGCAGCAGCGTGATGACGGGGTCGAGGTTGCTGATCGCGTCGACCTGGCCGGCACGCATCGCGGCGACCGCGCCCGGGCCCGCGCCCACGCCGATGATGGACACCTCCGACGGCTTCACGCCGGCCTTGGCGAGCACGAAGTTGGCGAGGATGTTGGTCGACGAGCCCGGCGCCGTGACGCCGATCTTCTTGCCGCGCAGGTCGGCGACCGACCGGTAGTTCGGCATCGTCTTCGGGTTGATGCCCAGCACCACCTGCGGCGCGCGGCCCTGGAGCACGAAGGCGCGCAGCCGGATGCCCTTGGCCTGCATCAGCAGCGTGTGCTCGAACGCCCCCGAGACCACGTCCGCGCTGCCGCCCACGACCGCCTGCAGGGCCTTGGAGCCGCCCGCGAAGTCGACGATCGTCACGTCCAGGCCCTCGGCCTTGAAGTAGCCGAGCGTCTCGGCGATCGTCAAGGGCAGGTAGTACAGCAGGTTCTTGCCGCCGACGGCGATCGTCAGCTGGGGCCTTTCCAGCGACTGTGCGCGCACGAATGCGGGCGCTGCCACGGCCGCCGCGGCCAGGGCGACGAGGGAACGTCGTTGCATGAGGGCTCCTTCGTTTGGGAGAGCCCACTTTACCCACCTACGCCGCTGTGCGCAGCGGGCAAGACCCGGGCTTGCCGGATCGCGAGCGCAGCGGCCCGCGCCGCGAAGCCTCGCGGCCTCAGGGTCGCTCGATGCGGGCGTAGGCGGAGTGGTTGTGGATCGACTCGAAGTTCTCGACGTCGATCGCGTAGCGACCGATGCGCGGCTCGCGCTGGACGGCGATCGCCACGTCGCGCACGAGGTCCTCGACGAACTTCGGGTTCTCGTAGGCGTGCTCGGTGACCCACTTCTCGTCGGCGCGCTTGAGCAGCGGCCACAGCTCGCACGAGGCGCTGTCCTCGGCGAAACGCACGAGCTCGTGCCATTCGACCGGCGACTTCAGCTCGGCGCGGATCGTGACCGCCGAGCGCTGGTTGTGCGCGCCGTAGTCCGAGATCTCCTTGGAGCAGGGGCACAGCGTCTTCACGGGCACCGTGACCTCGGCCCAGACCGAGGTGCGGCCGTCCTTGCGCTCGGCGATCCAGCGGCCCTGGTAGTCCAGCAGGCTGGAGATGCCCGAGACCGGCGCGCTCTTGCGCAGGAAGAACGTGAACGCGGCCTCGACGCGCCCCTCGTCGGCGTGCAGGCGCTGCAGCATGTCGGCGAACGCGGCCTCCAGCATCGCGGCGTCCATCGGACCGTCGAGCTGGTCGAGCCAGGCCACGAAGCGCGACATGTGCGTGCCCTTCTGGTCGGCCGGCAGCGCGACCGCGAGGCTCCACTCCGCCGCCGTCTGCTGCGCCGCGCCGGCCACGCGCAGCTGCAGCGGATAGCGCACGCGCTTGACGCCCACGAGCTGGATCGCGAGATGGCGGTCGTCGTGCTCGCTCTGGGTGTCGGGGATGTTGAGGACGTCGGTCAGCGAATTCATGGGTCGGGGCCGGAGGCCGGGTGCCGGACGAAGCGGGTGGCGGATGGCCGGTGCCGCGCGCGGCGATCCGGGGCTGCAAGCATGCCACCGGCAGATTGGGACTGCCGCCGAAAGGGCAAGCTGTCCAGTTGGCGACACCGGTGCCGAGGCACCGTGTCGACGCGCCCGCCTTCTCAGCCGGCCGCAGCCGCGGAGCCGCCGCGCACGACGGCCAGCGACGGCCCGAAGCGGCGGCGCACGGCGTGCTCGATGCCCTCGGCGTCGAGGCCGAGCTCGTGCAGGAGCCGCACCGGATCGCCGTGCTCGACGAAGCGGTCGGGCAGGCCCAGCTGCAGCACCGGCACCGCGACGCCCGCGGCGGCCAGCGCCTCCAGCACCGCGCTGCCGGCGCCGCCCATGATGCAGCCTTCCTCGATCGTGACGAGCGCCTCGTGCGTGCGCGCAAGCTCGAGCACGCGATCGACGTCCAGCGGCTTGATGAAGCGCATGTTCACGACGGTGGCGTCGAGCTTCTCGGCCGCTTCCAGTGCCGGGTAGAGCAGCGTGCCGAAGGCGAGGATCGCGATGCGACGGCCCGTGCGCCGCGTCTCGGCCTTGCCCCAGGCGAAGCCCTCGAGCGAGGCGAGCGGCGCGACGCCCGCGCCCGCGCCGCGCGGGTAGCGCACGGCCACGGGATGGCCCTGCCCGAACGCGGTGCTCAGCGCCTGGCGGGTCTCGCGCTCGTCGGCCGGCGCGATCAGGCTCAGGTTCGGGACGCAGCGGATGTAGGCGATGTCGTAGGCGCCCGCGTGCGTCGGACCATCGGCGCCGACGATCCCGGCGCGGTCCAGCGCGAAGACGACCGGCAGGTTCTGGATGGCGACGTCGTGGATCAGCTGGTCGTAGCCGCGCTGCAGGAACGTCGAATAGATCGCCACGACCGGCTTCAGGCCCTCGCAGGCGAGGCCGGCAGCGAAGGTGACTGCGTGCTGCTCGGCGATGCCGACGTCGTGGTAGCGCTCGGGGAAACGCTGCTCGAATTCCACCATGCCCGAGCCTTCGCGCATCGCGGGCGTGATGCCGACGAGGCGCTTGTCGGCCGCGGCCATGTCGCACAGCCAGTGGCCGAAGACCTGCGTGAAGGTCTGCTTGGGCGGCGTCGCGGGCTTCTGCAGGCCGACCGCGACGTCGAACTTGCCCGGGCCGTGGTAGTTGACCGGGTCGGCCTCCGCGAGCTTGTAGCCCATGCCCTTTCTCGTCACCACGTGCAGGAACTGCGGGCCCTTGGCGTCGCGCAGGTTCTCCAGCGTCGGGATCAGCGAGTCGAGGTCGTGGCCGTCGATCGGGCCGACGTAGTTGAGGCCGAACTCCTCGAAGATCGTGCCCGGCACGACCATGCCCTTGGTGTGTTCCTCGAAGCGGCGCGCGAACTCGTACAGCGGCGTGTTCTTAAGCACGTTCTTCGCGCCCTCGCGGGCCTTCGCGTAGAACTTGCCGCTCATGAGCCGGGCCAGGTAGCGGTTCAGCGCGCCCACCGGCGGGCTGATCGACATGTCGTTGTCGTTGAGGATGACCAGCATGTCGGCCACCGAGACGCCGGCGTTGTTCAGGGCCTCGAAGGCCATGCCGCCGGTCATCGCGCCGTCGCCGATGATGGCCACGGCCTTGCGGTCCTCGCCCTTGAGCTTGGCGGCGTGCGCCATGCCCAGCGCGGCCGAGATCGAGGTCGACGAGTGCGCCGTGCCGAAGGCGTCGTACTCGCTCTCGTCGCGCTTGGGGAAGCCCGAGAGGCCGCCGTACTGGCGCAGCGTGGGCATCGCGTCGCGGCGGCCCGTCAGCACCTTGTGCGGGTAGGTCTGGTGCCCCACGTCCCAGACCAGGCGGTCGTGCGGCGTGTTGAACACGTAGTGCAGCGCGACGGTGAGCTCCACGGTGCCGAGGTTGCTCGACAGGTGGCCGCCGGTCTTGCTGACGCTGTGCAGCACGTACTGGCGCAGCTCGTCGCAGAGCGTCCGCAGCTCGGCCCGGGACAGGCGCCGCAGGTCGGCTGGGCTGGCGATCGTCGCGAGGAGGTTGGTGGTCATGGTGGGCGGTGTCCGGGGGCCGGCGGCGGCGATAGCCGTCAATTGTCGCGCTCGACGATCTTGTCGGCGAGGCATGCAAGGTAGGCAGCCTGCCCTAGGCCGCTGCGCGCGAGCGCGGCGTGGGCCTGGTCGCGGAGGTCGAGCGCGTAGCGCTGCGCCTGCTCGAGGCCCAGCAGCGAGACGAACGTGGGCTTGTTCTGGTCGACGTCCTTGCCCGCGGTCTTGCCGAGCACTTCGGAGGCCTGCGTGACGTCGAGGACATCGTCCACGACCTGGAAGGCAAGGCCGACCGCGGCGCCGTAGTCCGACAACGCCGCGAGCGCGGCCGTGGACGCCGGACCACAGGCGGCGCCCATCATCACGCTCGCCTGCAGCAGCACGCCGGTCTTGCGGCGGTGCATGTCGCGCAGCGCCGCCTCGTCCAGGCAACGGCCGACGCTCGCGAGGTCGATCGCCTGGCCGCCGGCCATGCCGTCGTGCCCGGACGCGCGCGCCAGCATGCGCACGAGCCGCGCCATCAGCTCGGGCGCGAGGCCCTCGTCCGGCGTGAGGACGTCGAACGCGAGCGCCTGCATCGCGTCTCCCGCCAGCATCGCCTGCGCCTCGCCGTACTTCACGTGCACGGTGGGCTTGCCGCGGCGCAGGACGTCGTTGTCCATGCAGGGCATGTCGTCGTGCACCAGAGAGTAGGCGTGGATCAGCTCCACCGCGACCGCGGCTCGCAACGCAGCGTCGAGGTCGCCGCCGACCGCCTCCGCGGCAGCCATCACCAGCAGCGGGCGCAGCCGCTTGCCGCCGTCGAGCACGGCGTAGCGCATGACGAGGCCGAGCTCGGCGGGCGCCCCGGCCGGAACCCAGCGCTCCAGGGCGCGCTCGACGTCGTCCTGCCGAGCGCGGACCCACCGGGCGAAATCATCGATCTTCATGTACGCGTCCAGGGCTTCAATTGGCCCTCCTCCAGGACTTTGACTTGTTCTTCTACGGCGTCCAGCTTCGCGCGGCAGAACTCGAGGAGCTGTGCGCCCCGGCGATAGGCGCCCAGCAGGCCATCCAGTGGCAGCTGGCCCGACTCCATCGCCCGCACCAGCTCGTCGAGCTCCGCCTGCGCCTGCTCGAAGCTGGCGGGGGCGTCCGCGGGGGTAGGGGCGTCGGTGCGATCCATCAAGCGGAAATACTCGGACAAATGGGGATTGTAGTCAGGGCGGCCGTCCGCGGCCCCAGGGGTTGCAACGGGATGCAGCATTTCCCGAACGCGGATGTCATTTGTATGGACATCCGTGTAAACGACAGTCCCGAAGCGGTTAAAATGTTGGGTTCGGCCAACGCCGGGCACGACGCGTCGCGTGCACCCGCGACGGGACGGCCGGGGAGGCACCCCGGATGCCCGCCACGGGACTCGCGGCGCCAGCGGCAGCCGAGACAATTCGCATAGATCCACCCGCGGGGCCACCGGGTGGGGGTTGACATCCGTTCTTGGAGATCCTGGGGATCATGTCCGACCTGAGCATCACGCTTGAAGCTCTGGAGCGCGCGCGCTCCCAACTTTCCGTATCCACGTACTTCGACGAGGACCTGTTCCGGCGCGAGCAGGAACTCATCTTCCAGCACGGGCCGCGCTACCTCGCGCACGAGCTGGCCGTCCCCGAGATCGGCGACTACTACGCGCTGCCGCAGGAAGGCGAGGGCCGCGTGCTGATGCGCGGGCACGACGGCGGCGTGCAGCTGCTGTCCAACGTCTGCCGCCACCGCCAGGCGGTGATGCTGCGCGGGCGCGGGCAGACCGCGTCCAACATCGTGTGCCCGCTGCACCGCTGGACCTACGGGCTCGATGGCCGGCTGATCGGCGCGCCGCATTTCGACGAGGATCCCTGCCTGCACCTGAACCGCTACCGGACGCGCAGCTGGAACGGCCTGGTCTTCGAGGACAACGGGCGCGACGTCGCGGCCGACCTCGCGGCGCTCGGCCCGCGCGCGGCGCTGGATTTCGGCGGCTACGTCCTCGACAAGGTGCACGTGCACCAGTGCGACTACAACTGGAAGACGTTCATCGAGGTCTACCTCGAGGACTACCACGTCGGCCCGTTCCACCCCGGCCTCGGCGGCTTCGTGAGCTGCGACGACCTGCAGTGGGAGTTCGGCACGAACTACTCGGTGCAGACGGTGGGCGTGGCCGACCGGCTCGCTCGCCCGGGCAGCGCCACGTACCGCAAGTGGCACGACGCGGTGCTGGCCTACAACGGCGGCGTCGCGCCGCGCCACGGCGCGATCTGGCTCACCTACTTCCCCAACATCATGGTGGAGTGGTATCCGCACTGCCTCGTCGTCTCCACGCTGTACCCGAAGGGCCCGCAGCAGACGACCAACGTCGTCGAGTTCTACTACCCCGAGGAGATCGCCGCCTTCGAGCGCGAGCTCGTCGAGGCGGAACAGGCGGCCTACCTCGAGACCTGCGTCGAGGACGACGAGATCGCCCTGCGCATGGACGCCGGGCGCAAGGCCCTGTTCGAGCGCGGCGACGACGAGGCCGGCCCGTACCAGAGCCCGATGGAGGACGGCATGCGCCACTTCCACGAGTGGTACCGGCGCGCGATGCAGCAGCCGGCGCGCTGAAGCGCCGCTGCGCCGGCGAGCGGCCTTGCGCCACGCCGGGACAAGCGCCTGCGCGACGACGTGCTGGGCGAGAATCGCGCGATGTCCGCTTCGCTGCTGATGGTCTGCTCCACTTTCCTGTTCGCGGCGATGGGGGTGTGCGTCAAGCTCGCGTCGACCCGCTATGGCACCGGCGAGATCGTGATGTACCGCGGCCTGGTGGGCATGGTCGGCATCGCGATGGTGGCGCGTTCGCGCGGCGTCGGGCTGCGCACCCGGGTGCCGATGATGCATGCCTGGCGCGGCATCGTCGGCGTGACGGCGCTCGCGCTGTGGTTCCACGCCATCGCCCACCTGCCGCTGGCCACCGCGGTCACGCTCAACTACACGTCCTCGGTGTGGATGGCGCTGTTCCTGATCGGCGGCGCGGTCGTCGCGGGCGCGCAGCGGGTCGACCCGCGGCTCGTCGCGCTGGTGCTCGTGGGCTTCGGCGGCGTCGCGCTGGTGCTGCATCCGACGCTCGCACGCGACCAGCTCGCGCCCGGCGTGATCGGGCTCGCCTCCGGCATGCTGTCGGCGCTGGCCTACCTGCAGGTCACGACGCTGGGTCGCGTCGGCGAGCCGGAGCTGCGGGTCGTCTTCTACTTCTCCATGGCCGGCTTCCTCGCCGGGGTCGTCGCGACCGCCGTCGAGGGCGCGCACCTGCCCACGCTCGCCGACGCCGCGCAGCTCCTGGGCATCGGGGTGTTCGCGACCTCCGCGCAGGTGGCGATGACGCGTGCCTACGCGATCGGCCGTCCGCTGTCCAACGCGAGCCTGCAGTACCTCGGCATCGCGTTCTCGTTCATCTTCGGCGTCGTGCTGTTCCACGACCCGGTCACGCTGTCCGCGCTGGGCGGCATGGCGCTGATCGTCGCGACGGGGCTCGGCGCCTCGCTGCTGCGCGCGCGCACGCTCGCCGCCACCGCCCCGGACACCCTCCCTCCGCCGCAGGACTCCTGACATGCCCGACACCCCGACCGCCTTCGCCCTGCCCGTGCCGCTCGTGAGCGCACGCGCGCTGATGGACGCCCTCGCCGTCGGCGCGCCCGTGGTGCTCGTCGACTGCTCCTTCGACCTCGCGGACACCGGCGCGGGCGAACGCGCCTTCGAGCGGGGTCACCTGCCGGGCGCCGCCTACGCGCACCTGGATCGCGACCTCGCGGGCGTGAAGACGGGCCGCAACGGTCGCCATCCGCTGCCGGCGCGCGTCGACTGGGCGACCACCCTGGGCCGCCTGGGCGCGACTCCCGCGCGCCACGTCGTCGCCTATGACGCCCAGGGCGGCATGTACGCGGCGCGCGCCTGGTGGATGCTGCGCTGGGCGGGCCACGCGGCGGTCAGCGTGCTGGACGGCGGGCTGCAGGTCTGGACGGCGGCGGGCGGCGCCCTCGAGTCCGGGCCGTCGACGGTCGCCGACGAAGGCGCCTATCCGATCGCCGCGAGCCTGGTGCCCGTGATCGAAGCCGATGCGCTGCAGAAATCCCTGGGCCGCGTCACGCTGCTGGACGCCCGCGCCGGCGAGCGCTTCCGCGGCGAGGTCGAGCCGCTGGACGCCCGCGCCGGCCACATCCCGGGCGCGCGGTCGCACTTCTTCAAGGGCAACCTGGGCCCGGACGGGCGCTTCAGGTCGCCCGAGGCGCTGCGCGCGGACTTCGAGGCCTACGGCGCCGCGCCGCAGGAGGTCGTGCACCAGTGCGGCTCCGGCGTGACGGCCTGCCACAACCTGCTCGCGATGGAGATCGCGGGGCTACCCGGAGCGTCGCTCTACCCCGGCTCGTGGAGCGAATGGTCGTCGGACCCGTCGAGGCCGGTCGCGGTGGGCTGACCGCCCGCGGGGCGCGGGCACCGGCCCTGCCGGCGAGCAGGCGCCGGGACTGCGCAGGCGGGCTTGCAACGAAGCACGGACGGCGCACACTGGCGGTGCGACGTCGTCCGCGCCTCCGCCGCGCGCCACCGCAGGAGAAGCTCATGTACCGCAGCATCCTCATCCCCACCGACGGCACCGAAGTCACCGCCAAGGCGGTCGCCACCGCCGTCGAACTCGCCCGCCTGATGGGCGCGCGCCTGAGCACGATCACGGTCAAGGAGCCGTTCCCGTACAGCGCGATCTCCGAGATGCAGCCGATCCCGCCGCAGGAGTTCTACGACGCCCAGGAACGCATCGCGCTGCGGCGCGTCCACGACGTCGTCGCCGCCGCGTCGGCCGCCGGCCTCGCGTGCGAGGCGTTCACGGTCGAGGCGGTGCATCCATGGGAAGCCATCCTCGACCACGCCAAGACGCAGGGCTGCGACCTCATCGTGATGGCCTCGCATGGCCGGCGCGGCGTCGGTGCGCTGCTGCTGGGCAGCGAGACCACGCGCGTGCTGACGCATTGCCAGCTGCCGGTGCTGGTGGTCCGCTGATCAGGGCGCCGCGCCGAAGCGGGCCAGCCAGTCGACGCAGCGCCGCCAGCCATCGCGCGCGGCGGCGGCGTCGTAGCTCGGGCGGTAGTCCGCGAGGAACGCGTGGCCGGCTTCGGGATACACGACGATCTCCGACCGGCGCGAGGCCTCGCTGCCCTGCGCGAGGCCGGCCCTCATGCGGTCGACCAGGTCAAGCGGGATGCTCGCGTCCTTGCCGCCGTAAAGGCCGAGCACCGGCGCCCGCAGCGTCCCTGCGACCTCGACCGGATGCGTCGGCTTCAGCAGCGTCGCCGGGGCCAGGAGCTTGCCGTACCAGGCGACGCCCGCCTTCACGCGCGGCTGGTGCGCCACGTACATCCACGTGATGCGGCCGCCCCAGCAGAACCCGGTGACCGCGAGGCGCGAGACGTCGCCCCCCCTCGTCACCGGCCCAGTCGACGGCCGCGTCGAGGTCGGCCATCACCTGCGCGTCGGGCGTGCGCTCGACGATCTCCGACTGCAGCTTCGCGATGTCCCTGCAGCCCTTGGCATCGCCCTGGCGGACGAACATCTCCGGCGCGACGGCGAGATACCCGAGCTTTGCGAATCGGCGCGCGATGTCGGCGATGTGCTCGTGCACGCCGAAGATCTCGCTGACCACCAGCAGCACCGGCGGCCGGCGCACGCCCTGCGGCCGCGCGCGATAGGCGGGTATCGCGAGATCGCCCGACGGGATGCTCACCCAGCCGGCCTCCAGCCCGAGTGCATCGGTGTGCACGACTGTGGAGGCGGTCACCGGTCGCACGGCGGCCGCATACGGCTCCGGGGCATCCGGACGCGTCTTCCCGGTGATGTTCATGCTGGCCTCCTGGACAACGAGGACGCGGTCGCGGCATTCGGCGTGCGCGGCCGACCTCGCCAAGGATAGCCCCACGCCGTCGCCCGCCCACGGCAGGCGGACACCTCAGGGCACAATCGCGGCCATGGCTTCGACTACCCCTCCCGCCGTCGGCCCGCTCGCCGCGATCGACATGGGCTCCAACAGCTTCCGGCTCGAGATCGGCCAAGTGCAGGAGGGCCGTTACCGCCGGCACCTCTACCTGAAGGAGACCGTGCGGCTCGGCGCGGGCCTCGACGTCGACGGCATGCTCACCGAGGAGGCCACGGAGCGCGGCCTCAAGTGCCTGGCCACCTTCGCCGAGACCCTCAACACGTCCGCGCCGATGCAGGTGCGCGCGGTCGCGACCCAGACGCTGCGGGAGGCGCGCAACCGCGACACGTTCCTCGTGCGCGCGGAAGCGGCGTTGGGTCGCCCGATCGAGATCATCTCCGGCCGCGAGGAGGCGCGCCTGATCTACGCGGGCGTCGCGTTCCTGCAGCCGGCGACCAAGCCGCGGCTGGTCGTCGACATCGGCGGGCGGTCGACGGAGATGATCCTCGGCAACGGCCGGGCGCCGCGCTTGGCAGAGTCCTTCCAGGTCGGTTGCGTGAGCCTGTCGATGCGCTACTTCGGCGATGGGCGTTACACGCGGGCGGCTTTCCGCGCGGCCCAGGTCGCGGCGGGCGCGGAGCTCGAAGAAGGCCTGGTGCCGTTCGCACGACGGCACTGGCGCGAGGCGCTGGGGTCGTCGGGTACGGCGGGCGCGGTGTCGGACCTGCTGCGCGCCAATGGCAAGACCGACGGCCGCATCACGCCCGAGGGCCTGCGTTGGCTCATCGAACGCTGCATCGAGTGCGGCCACATCGACAAGCTGGACATCCCGGGACTGAAGCCCGAGCGCCGCGCGGTGATCGCTGGCGGCCTGGCAATCCTCTACACGTTGGCGGCGCAATTCGGCATCGAGGAGCTGCTGCCCGCCAAGGGTGCGCTTCGGCAGGGCGTGATCGTCGATCTCAGCGAGCGCCTGGCCGCCAGTCACGAAGCGGTCGGCCACGACCTGCGCGACTCGACCATCAAGGAGCTCCAGCATCGCTTCCACGTCGACGTCGCCCAGGCCGGACGCGTGGGCGAGGCAGCCCGGCGGCTGTTCGACGATGTCTGCCAGGACGCGGACGCCGAGTGCCAGCGCGAGCTACGCTGGGCCGCGGCGCTTCACGAGGCCGGCCTGATGGTGTCGCACCACGACCACCATCGGCACAGCGCCTACATCATTGCGCACGTGGATGCGCCGGGGTTCTCGCAGAGCCAACAGCGGCGTCTCGCGGAACTGGTGCTTGGCCAGCGCGGCGGACTGCGAAAGATCGAGGCGGCGCTCGCCCGCCCGCTGACGCCGTGGCAGGTACTCTGTCTGCGGCTCGCCGTGATCGAGTGCCATGCGCGCGGGCAAGTCGATGCGCGCGGCCTCAAGCTTCGCCGCGTCGGCACCGAGGCGCATCTGAGCTTCACTCCGGAATGGGCCGAAGCCCATCCACGCACCGCCTACCTCCTGCGCGAGGAAGCCGCATTGTGGGCACGACAGGGCGTGCTGCTGCTCAAGCTCGATTGAGCGATCGCGGCGCAAGGCCGCGATGATGCCCGCCAACCGACACGCACCACCCACGCCAGACGACAAGCGGGCCGCCGTGCGATAGATAGCCCTTCGTGTCGCCCAAATCTTCCGGCGCGAGGATGGCGCCTGGAAGCCGGGGCACCGACACGCCGACACGTCCGACGACACGCAGCCCGCCGTGAGATGGCGCGGCCAGTCTCCCGAGGGCAGTTCGGAGAATTACAGTCGATTCGATGCCGCAAAGCAAAACGCCCGAGCTGAAGGTTTCAGCTCGGGCGGTTGCGGGATATTAGCCTGACAATGTCCTACTTTCACACGGGAATCCGCACTATCATCGGCGCAGAGGCGTTTCACTGTCCTGTTCGGGATGGGAAGGA
>DASVLN010000362.1:0-3860 GCA_036384855.1 Burkholderiaceae bacterium
CGCGCCGGTGCCGATGGCCTCGGCGGCGGCGGACACGGCGGCCTCGGCCGCGTCAGCGCCCTGAGCGCGAACTCACCCTTCCCGCCCGAGGCCGGCCGCCGCGCCGGCCTTTTTCATGCGCGCCGGCCGCTCGTCCACGAGGCGCGCCGATTGCTCCGACGGCCCGCCCCCGCGACCCGGAGCCGTCCATGACCCCGATCGTCCTCGTCCCCGGCCTGCTGGCGACCGCCGACCTGTTCGCGCCCCAGCTCGACGCCCTGTGGCCGCATGGCCCCGTCACGTTCGCCTCGACCCTCGCGGGCACCAGCCTGCCGGAGATGGCCGCCGCGCTGCTCGCCAGCGCGCCGCCCCGCTTCGCGCTGGCAGGCTGGTCGCTGGGCGGCTTCGTCGCGCTCGAGGTGATGCGCCAGGCCCCCGCGCGCGTGCTGCGGCTGGCGCTGCTCGACACCTCCGCCCGCCCCGACACGCCCGAGGAATCGGCGCAGCGCCGCGAGTGGGTCGCGCGCGCGCGCCAGGGCGAGTTCGAGGCGATGCAGCCGCGCGCCGTGCGGATGCTGCTGCATCCCGACCGCCGCACCGACCACGCGCTCGTCGACCGTCTCATGCGCATGGGACGCACCGTGGGCGTGGATGGCTTCGCGCGCCAGACGGCCGCGGTCGTCGGCCGCCCGGACGCGCGCCCGCAGCTGCGCGGAATCGGCGTGCCGACGCTGGTGCTGGTCGGCGAGCGCGACGAGCTCACCCCGCCCGAGCAGGCGCGCGAGCTCGCCGAGGGCATCCCCGGGGCGCACCTCGTCGTCGTGCCGGGCGCGGCCCACGCGACGACGCTGGAGCAGCCCGAGGCGGTCTCCCGCGCCCTGGTCGACTGGATCGGCGGTTAGCGCCGCCGCGCTTCCAGCACTTGCGGATTGAGCGCGGTCGGCGGCCGCCCCGCGTCGGGGCCCGCGCCGAGCGCGGCGATCAGGTTGTCGACGGCGAGACCGGCCATTGCACGCCGCGTCGGCACGCTGGCGCTCGCGATGTGCGGGGTCAGCACGACGTTGCGCAGCGCGAGCAGCGCCGGATGCAGCGCCGGCTCGCCCTCGAAGACGTCCAGCCCCGCCGCCGCGATCGTGCCGGCGCCCAGCGCGTGCGCGAGCGCCGCGTCGTCGACCACGCCGCCGCGCGCGACGTTGGTCAGCGTTGCCGTCGGCTTCATGCGGGCGAGCTGGGCCGCGCCGACGAGATGGTGCGTCTCGGGCGTGTACGGCGTGACGATCACGAGGTGGTCGGCCTGCGCCAGCAGCTCGTCCAGCGGCAGCCAGGTCGCCCCGAGCGCGGCCTCGTCCGCGACCGCGAGCCGGCTGCGGTTGTGGTAGATGATCTTCATGCCGAAGCCGCCGTGCCCGCGGCGCGCGATCGCCTGGCCGATGCGGCCCATGCCCAGCACGCCCATCGTCGCGCCGTGGATGTCGGCGCCGGCGAACAGGTCGACGCCCCAGTGCGACCAGCGCCCCTCGCGCAGGAAGCGCTCGGCCTCCGAGATGCGGCGCGCCGTGGCCATCATGAGCGCGAAGCCGAAGTCGGCCGTGGTCTCGGTGAGCACGCCGGGCGCGTTGGTGACGACGACGCCGCGCGCCGTGCAGGCCGCCACGTCGATGTTGTTGAAGCCGACCGCCATCGAGCAGACGGCCTTCAGGCCCGGGCAGGCGTCGAGCAGCGCAGCGTCGATCCGCTCGCTGCCGGCGATGAACGCGCCGGCGCAGCCCCGCAAGGCGGCGGCCAGCTCGGGCGGCGGCAGCGGCGCGTCGCCCGCGTGCTCGCGCACGTCGAAGTGAGCGCGCAGGCGGTCGACGATGTCTGGAAACACGCGGCGCGCGACGAGGACGGTCTCGCGGCTCACGAGGCGACCGTCCTTCGGACCGCGGTGCGAGCCCCCTTCGGAACGGCCGGGCGGGGGCTCATTCGTGGAACCTCGCGAACTCGTCGACCCGCGCGCGCTCGGTCGTCAGGCGGTTGGCCACGGCGTCGGGATCGGCGTGGCCCAGCGCCATGCCGCAGACGACGGCCTCCTGCTCGCCCAGGCCCAGGACGTCCGCGATCACCCGGTGGAACTGGTTGAAGGCCGCCTGCGGGCAGGTGTCGAGGCCGCGCCCGCGCGCGGCGACCATGATGTTCTCGAGGAACATGCCGTAGTCGAGCCAGCTGCCCTGGGCCATCACGCGGTCGATCGTGAAGATGAAGCCCACCGGCGCGCCGAAGAACGCGTAGTTGCGGCCGTGCTGCGCGTGCATCGCCGCCTTGTCGGCCTTGCCGATGCCCAGCAGGCCGTACAGATCCCAGCCGACCTTGCGCCGGCGGTCGATGTAGGGCGAGACCCATTCGCGCGGGTAGTAGTCGTACGCCTCGACGTGGCGGGCGCGCTCCCCGGGGTCGTCGTAGGCCGCGAGGATGCGCTCGGACAGGCGCGCCCGCGTCTGGCCCATCAGGACGTGCACCCGCCAGGGCTGCGTGTTCGTGCCCGAGGGCGCGCGCGAGGCGACCTCCAGGATCTCGCGCACCGTCTCGGCGGGCACGGGCGTGGGCAGGAAGGCGCGCACGGAGCGGCGCGAGGTGATGGCCGCGTCGACGGCACGGCGGGCGGCGTCGTCGGGTGGAGTCGGGGATCGGGGATCGCTCATGTCGGTGATGCGGTCGGGGCGGGGTTGGGAAGCATCCACGTGCGCAGCACCGCCGCCAGCGGCCCGGGCAACGGCACGGGGCGCCGCGTCGCGCGGTCGACGTAGACGTGGACGAAGTGGCCGGACGCGGCGGACTGCGGCGCGTCGTCGGCGAACAGGCCGATCTCGTAGCGCACGCTGGAGCCGCCCAGGCGCGCGACGCGCACGCCGGCGCTCACCGCCTGCGGGAAGGCGATCGGCGCGAAGTAGTTGCACTGCGTCTCGACGACCAGGCCGATCACGGCGCCCGCGTGGATGTCGAGCGCCCCGGCGGCGATCAGCAGGCCGTTGACCGCGGTGTCGAAGAAGCTGTAGTAGACGACGTTGTTGACGTGGCCGTAGACGTCGTTGTCCATCCAGCGCGTCGTGATCGGGCTGAAGGCCGCGAAGGCGGAGCGGGGCTCGGGCGCGCGGCGGGCGGGCGGGGCGTCGGTCATCGGGGCCGGCGAAGGACGGTGGCGGAGCGGGCCATTGTGGGCCACGCGCGCGTCAGGCCGGCACGGCGCGCGGCCATGTCCCCTGCAGGCGCTCGGCGATGCGCAGCGTGCGCAGGTGGACGTCGACGGTGGCCTCGAGGTCGCGTCCGTAGCCGCCGGCCATCAGCACGACGGTCGGGATGCCGCGCTCGCGAAGCGCGCCCAGCACCAGCTCGTCGCGGGCGGCCATGCCGGCATGGGTCAGCCGGAGGCGGCCGAGGCGGTCGCCCTCGTGCGCGTCGGCGCCTGCCACGTAGAACGCGAGCCCCGGCGGCCGCGCGGCGGTGCGGCGCCAGACTTCGCCCAAGGCGGGCGCGAGCGCGGCGAGGTAGTCGTCGTCGCCGCTGCCGTCGGGCAGGCCCACGTCGAGGTCGCCAGGCGACTTTCGGAACGGGAAGTTGCGCTCGCCGTGCATCGAGAACGTGAACACGGTGTCGTCGTCCGCGAAGATCGCCGCCGTGCCGTTGCCCTGGTGGACGTCGAGGTCGACCACCACGACCGGCAGCAACGCGCGGCGGTGGCGATGCCACTCGGCCTGCATCAGCCGCGCCGCGACGGCGACGTCGTTGAAGACGCAGAAGCCCGAGCCCTTGGCGGCGCTCGCGTGGTGGGTGCCGCCGCCCAGGCTCGCGGCGATCCCCGCCGCGGCCGGATCGGCGCCGCCGGGCGCGAGGGCGGTGCGCGC
>DASVLN010000363.1:0-2106 GCA_036384855.1 Burkholderiaceae bacterium
ACCGCGACCCGTCCGACACGCCCGTCCCGCCGCCTCCGCCGGCGCCGGCGCCACCGCGCGACCTGCCGCGGCCCGTCGCCGTGCGGCGGGCGCACTACTCGCTGTGGCTGGTGTGGCTCGTGCCGCTGGTGGCGGTGATCATCGGCATCGGCCTGGGCGTGCGGTCGATCCTGAACCGCGGGCCGGTCATCACGATCTACTTCCACAACGCCGACGGCGTCGAGGCCAACAAGACCCACATCAAGTACAAGGACGTGGACGTCGGCATCGTGCGCCGCGTCAAGCTCACGCCCGACCACAAGCAGGTCGAGGTGACCGCGGAGATGCGCGGCAACGAGGGCGTCGAGAACATGCTCGTCACCGACACCCGCTTCTGGGTCGTGAAGCCGCGCATCGGCGCCGGCGGCGTCACGGGGCTGGGCACGCTGCTGTCGGGCGCCTACATCGGCATGGACGCCGGCCGCAACGCCACCGAGCGCAGCGAGTTCCAGGGCCTGGACACGCAGCCGCCCGTCACCACCGACGTCCCCGGCCGCGTCTTCGTGCTGCAGTCCGACGAGCTCGGTTCGCTCGACATCGGCTCGCCGCTGTACCTGCGCCGCGTGCCGGTGGGCCAGGTGATGGCCTACGAGATGACCCCCGACGGCCGCCACGTGCGCTTCACCGTGTTCGTGAACGCGCCGTACGACCGCTTCGTCAACCAGCACAGCCGCTTCTGGCACGCGAGCGGGGTCGACGTCGCCCTCGACGCCCAGGGCCTGCACGTGCAGACGCAGTCGGTCGTGAGCCTGCTGGCGGGCGGCATCGCGTTCCAGGATCCGCCCGACGTCGACCCGGTCGGCCAGCCCGAGGCGGCCGAGCGCACGCAGTTCACGCTGTTCACGCAGCAGGCCGACGCGCTGCGCACCGACGACGGCCCGGGCTACGACTACCGGCTGAAGTTCGCGTCGTCCGTGCGCGGGCTCGCGGTGGGCGCGCCGGTCGAATACCGCGGCCTGCCGATCGGCGAGGTGCGCCGCATCGCCGTCGACGGGGCGGCCGGCAGCGACAACCCCGAGCCGATGATCGCGGTGGACGTGCGCGTCTGGCCGCAGCGCCTGCCCACGATCGACGGCGACCGCACGACCGACACCGCGGCGCAGCAGCGCGCGCGGCTCGACCCGATGGTGCGCCGCGGCTTCCGCGCCCAGCTGCGCAGCGGCAGCCTGCTCACCGGCCAGCTCTATGTCGGCCTGGACTTCTTCAAGGGCGCGCCACCCGCGGCCATCGACTGGAAGGCCAGCCCGCCGGTCATGCCGACGATGCCGGGCAGCCTCGACAGCCTGCAGGATTCGCTGACCTCGCTCGCGAAGAAGCTCGACGCGATCCCGTACGACCAGCTGGCCTCCGACCTGCACCGCGACCTGTCCGACCTCGACACGAGCCTCCGGCACGTCGACCAGCTCGTGCAGCACCTCGACGGCGACATCGCGCCCGAGGCGAAGAGGACGCTCTCCGATGCCCGCGCCGCGGTCGACGACCTGCGCCGCACGCTCGGCACCGTCGACCAGGCGGTCGGGCCGAAGGCGACGCAGACGCTCAGGGACGTCTCCAAGGCGGCCGACTCGCTGCGCGGCCTCGCCGACTATCTCGAACGACATCCCGAATCGTTGCTCAAGGGCAAGCCCGAGGATCCGAAATGACATCCCCCCCGCAGCGCCTGCGGCGCCTCCCCCCGAGGGGGCGCACCCAGCGGCCCGGCAAAGCCGGTTCCGCGGCTGCCGCTTGTAGGCGGTGGCTGGCGTCTCTCGTGGTGGCGGTTGTGGCGGGGTGTTCGACGCCGCCGGACCACTATCACACGCTGCGGCCGGTGCTGGCGGCCGGGGCGGCGCATGACGCGCGGGGGACGTTGGCGGTCGGGCCGGTCACGGTGCCCGACGCGCTGGACCGCAACGAGTGGGTGGTGCGCAGCGGGGAGACCGGCGCCGCGGTCTACGACCATCAGCTGTGGACGCAGGACCTGTCGGCCGAGGTCGCGCAAGCCCTGGCCGACGACCTGAACGAGGCCGCGCTGCCCGGCGGCCTGTGGGCCGACGCCGGGCCGACCGGCTCGGGCAGCGGCGCCGA
>DASVLN010000364.1:0-1723 GCA_036384855.1 Burkholderiaceae bacterium
GACCGCGTCGCGGAATCGCCGGCACTCCGCCGGCGACGCCGCGACGGCTCGCGCGTCGCAGTGCGACCCGCGGGCCGGCAGGAGGCGGCGAAGGTTCACGCGGCAGCCCCCAATGCGGCGTCGATGGCCGACCAGGCCAGCTCGGGGACGACGCGCGCGGCCTGCAGCGTGCTCAGCAGCTCGCCGTCGAGGCGGCCCAGCGTCGCGATGCGATCGGCTGCGACGCCTTCGAGCAGGGGTTGCGCAGCCGCGCCGTCGCCGGCGGGGATCCGCCGGATGCCGCCGACCTCGTCGACTTCCAGCATGACGCGCCGCGACCCGGCGACGACGCCGATCCAGCGCCCTCCGCCGGCAGGCGCATCCTCTCCGCCCAGCAGGCGCGCGCCCGAGACGACCGGCGTCGGCAGCCCCCGCACCATGGCCGCACCGAGCACGAAGCCGGGCGTGCCGTCGAGCTGCCGCACCGGCAGCGGACGCATGATCTCGACCACCTGCGCGAGCGGCAATGCGCACAGCCTGGCGGCGATGCGAAACACCAGTGCGAGGCGGGACGTGTCGTCGCTCACGTTTTCTTTGCTCCCGGCGGGCCAAGGAGCGCCCCGCCACAGAACCCATCCGGTCTCGCGGCGGCCACGCCCCGGCGGCCGCGAATCCCCGGATCTCCCTTACGACTCCTGCCGTCCAGATTAGCGCGCCGCGCAGGGTTCGCGCAAGCCGCACATGTGCCGATACCCCATGCGGCATCCGGCTTTACATGCGCGAGCCTTGCCGAAGCGCTCAGGGTGGCGTAGACGCCGCCGCCCCGGGCGGCGCCGCGATGCGCACCGGAACGGTCACGTTGCACAGGTCGATCGCGCCCGGCGAGTGCACGTACCAGGCGTCGCGGTGGCGGCGGCGCGCATCGACGAGCTCGGCCCACAGCGGGGTATCGGTGCGCAGCACGCGCACGTCCGGGCGCGCCTCGGGCGGCATCGCGGCGACGAGCTCGACGCGCAGGATGGGCACGTCCTGCTCGCGTCGTTGGTAGAAGCCCATCTCGGCGCCGCCGCGCGGCAGGGAGGCCAGGCGCTCCATGCCCTGCAGCACGCGGCCGACCGGCGCGATGTTCAGGTCCAGCGCGCGCGGCGACTGGCCGATCACGGCGTAGAGCTCGGCGCCGTTGCCGCTGTCGAGCGTGTCGCCGCGGCCGGCGCCGACGATGCCGTAGCAGTGCGCGATCCAGGCGCGGCGCGTCTTCGGGTCGGCGGCCACCGGGAAGCCGTCGACGAAGCCGGTGACCGGCGCCCAGACGTCGCGATCCGGCAGGCGGGCGATCCTCGCGTCGGCCAGCGGGATCGAGAACTCGGGCGGCAGCGTGGCGCTCGCCTCGCCCAGCGGGCGCGGGTGGCCGGCCGGCGCCGAGGCCGCCACCTGCTCCGCCTCCGCCTCGGGATCGGCCCATTGCGCGACGAAGTTGTCCTGCACGCGCACCAGCGCCAGGCCGTCGAAGTAGCGCTGCGCGACGAGCTTGCGGATGTTGGCCGCATGCAGGGGCGCGAAGCGCTCCGCCAGCTCGATGACGACCGGCCCCGACGGCAGCGTCATCACGAGCAGGTCGTTCGGGTCGGGACGGCGCCAGGCGGCGTCGGGCGCATCGCGCAGGATCTCGGCGGCGCTGCGCGGCGCGCTCGCGGCGGCGGGTGCGGGCCGGCTCGCGGTGATTGCGGTGGTTGCGGTGGCCGCG
>DASVLN010000365.1:0-5840 GCA_036384855.1 Burkholderiaceae bacterium
CGGCGTGCGTCTGGGCGGCGACCCCGTCGGCCGAGGCCGACGCGAGCGCGACGTCGCGACCGACCATCGCCGCGACGAGCGCGGGCGCGGGCAGCTGCGCGGGCGTCCATTCGCCCACGAAGCGGCCGTTGCGCAGCACGGTGATGCGGTCCGCGATCGCGTAGACCTGGTCGAGGAAATGGGTGACGAACAGGATCGCGAGCCCGGCCTCGCGCAGCTGGCGCAAGATGCCGAACAGGTGCTGCACCTCGTCCTCGTCGAGGCTGGAGGTCGGCTCGTCGAGGATCAGCACCTTGGCCTGCACGCTGAGCGCGCGCGCGATCGCGACGAGCTGCTGCATCGCCACCGGCAGCCGCCCGAGCAGCTGCGACGGGTCGATGTCCAGGTGCAGGCGGGCGAGCAGGGCGCGCGTCTCCTCGCGCATGCGCGGGCCGTCGATCGCCTTGAGCCGGCTCCAGCCGCGGCGCGGGTAGCGGCCGGCGAAGATGTTCTCCGCCACCGTGAGGTTGGGGCAGAGGTTGACCTCCTGGTACACCGTGCTGATGCCCAGGCGCTGGGCGGCGATCGGCGAGTCCGGCGCGATGGCCGCACCCGCCAGCGCGAGCGTGCCGCCGTCGGCCGGCACGACGCCGGTGAGCACCTTGATCAGCGTGGACTTGCCCGCGCCGTTCTGCCCCATCAGCGTGTGCACCTCGCCGGCGCGCAGGCGCAGCGTCGCGCCCTCGAGCACCTTCACCGCGCCGTAGCGCTTGTCGATGGCGTCCGCCGCGAGGACGATGCCACCGTCCGGGCGGGCCGCAGCCCCGCCCCCCTCTCGGGCGTCCGGCCGGGGATCTGTCACGACCACCCCCCGCGGCAGGTCATCCACTCCTCGCCGACCCTGCGGTCATGCCTCGTGACGGACGCCATCGACGCGCGCTCAGTACTGACGCTTCGGGAATTCCGCGGCGGCCACCTCGCGCGGATACACGCTCTCGGTGGTGACGATGCGCTTGGGCAGCGGCTTGCCGGCGACGAGGTCCTTCGTCGCGGACATCAGCTGCGGGCCCAGCAGCGGGTTGCACTCGACGACGACGTTCTGCTTGCCGTCGATCATCGCCTGGAAGGCCGCGCGCGTGCCGTCGATCGAGATGATCGTGATGTCGGTGCCGGGCTTCATGCCGGCCTCCTCGATCGCCTGGATCGCGCCGAGCGCCATGTCGTCGTTGTGCGCGTAGAGCACGTTGATGTTCTTGCCCTCTGCCTTCAGGAAGGCCTCCATGACCTCCTTGCCCTTGGCGCGGGTGAAGTCGCCGGTCTGCGAGCGGATGATCTTCATCCGCGAGTCCTTGGAGATGACCTCCTCGAAGCCCTTCTTGCGGTCGATCGCGGGCGCCGAGCCGACGGTGCCCTGCAGCTCGACGATGTTGATCGGGCCGGGCTTGCCCTGCTCGAACTTCTCGAGCCAGTTGGCGGCGCGGCGGCCTTCCTCGACGAAGTCGGAACCCATGAAGGTCACGTACAGGCTGGGATCGGCCGCCACCGAGCGGTCGGTGAGGATGACGGGGATGTGCGCGGCCTTGGCCTCGTGCAGCACGGGATCCCAGCCCGTCTCGACCACCGGCGAGAACGCGATCACGTCGACCTTCTGCGCGATGAAGGAGCGGATCGCCTTGATCTGGTTCTCCTGCTTCTGCTGCGCGTCGGCGAACTTCAGCTCGATGCCGGCCTCCTTGGCCGCGGACTTGATCGACTCGGTGTTGGCGGTGCGCCAGCCGCTCTCGGCGCCGACCTGGCTGAAGCCCAGCACGATCTTCTTCTGCCCGAAGGCGAGGGTGGGGAGCCCGTAGGCGGCGGCCAGCAGGGTCGATGCGAGGACCGTGCGTCGTTGGATGGTCATGGTATGTCGTCTCCTGTCGTTCGTTCGTTCGCCGCCGTCGAGAGAGCGGGCCCGTGGCCGTCCGGCGTGGTCGCATGCGGCCGCCGGGCCGGTTGGGCATGCATGCTAGAAGAGTGGATCGATAGCAGGCAAATCGTTTTATCGCGGCCAGCCATATGCGATTTCGTATCGATGGAAACCCTGGCGAGCGGCGTCGGCATGTCCCGTTCCTGCGCTTCGCTTCGGGCAAGGCTCGGATGGTCGGCCGCTCGGCGCCAGAATGGCCAGTGTGAACGCCTACGACATCCGCACCGACCCCGAGGCGATGGACATCGCCGCCATCCACGACTTCCTGTCCACCGCCTACTGGTCGCCCGGCGTCCCGCGGGAGGTGGTCGCGCGCGCCGTCGCGAATTCCGTGTGCGTGGGCGCCTTCGACGCGGCGGGCGGCCAGGTCGGCTTCGCGCGCATGGTCAGTGACCGCGCGACCTTCGCGTACCTGTCCGACGTCTACGTGCTGCAGGCGCACCGCGGCCACGGCCTCGCGCGCCGCATGGTGCAGGCGCTGCTCGCGCATCCCGAGTTGCAGGGCCTGCGCCGCGTGATGCTTGCCACGCGCGACGCGCACGGGCTCTACGCGCAGCTCGGCTGGAAGCCGCTCGCGGCGCCGGAGCGCTTCATGGAGATCCACCAGCCCGACGTCTACGGCCGCGCCGGTTGAGCGCCCGGCCTGTGCTACAGTGCGCCCCGTCCTTGGGGGAGTAGCCGCCTTCACGTCCGTGGAGAGCGTCGGTCAACATGCTTGGCGCGTCCTGCGCCATGGCCGGCGCGGCCTGGAGTTTCCAGGCTTGGCAAGACCTTTGGCACGCGCGTTCCGACCCGGGGCCGGGGGAGCGTCGCGTCGCCATCGGTGCGTTGTCCCGGCCTCGTGAAGATCCCCATGAGAATCCTGCCTGCCATCGATCCACCGACGCCGCGCACGTGCGGCCGGAGAACGCGATGACGCTCGCGTTCGTCCTGCTGGTCGCCGCGGCGGCCGTGATCTACCTCGCGTGCGAGTTCTTCGTCAACGGCGTCGAATGGGTCGGCCATCGCTTCGGCGTCGCGCGCACGGCCGTGGGCACGGTGCTCGCGGCCTTCGGCACCGCGCTGCCGGAAAGCGTCGTCACGCTGGTGGCCGTGGTGTTCGGGCGCACGCCGGGGCAGCGCGACATCGGCGTCGGCGCGGCGCTGGGCGGGCCGCTGGCGCTCTCGACGCTCGCGTACGCGGTCGTGGGGCTCGTGTTCCTGGTGGACCGGCGCCACCGCGGCGGCGGCATCGTGCGCGAGTTCAGCACGCGCGCGCTCGCCCACGACCAGGGCTGGTTCCTCGTCGTGTTCGTCTCGAAGGTGGCGCTCGGCCTGGTCGCGTTCGCGTGGAAGCCGTGGCTGGGCACGCTGTTCGTGCTGGCCTATGCGCTGTATGTCTGGCGCGAGCTGCGTGCCGAGGATCCTGCCGGCGGCTGCGAGGGTGACGACGCGCCCGACGACGCGGACTTCGAGCGGCTCAAGCTGCGGCCGCACGCCGCGAATCCGTCCACCGGCTGGGCCGTGCTGCAGACGACGGGCGCGCTCGTGGTGATCTTCCTCGCCTCGCAGCTGTTCGTGCGGCAGCTGGGCGTCGTCGGGCCGGGGCTCGGGATGTCGCCGCAGCTGGTCGCGCTGCTGCTCAGCCCGATCGCCACCGAGCTGCCCGAGATCCTGAATGCGGTGATCTGGGTGCGCCAGGGCAAGACGGCGCTGGCACTGGGCAACATCAGCGGGGCGATGATGATCCAGGCGACGATCCCCAGCGCGCTGGGCATCTGGTTCACGCCCTGGCTGCTCGACCGCCCGCTGCTGCTGGCCGCGGGCGTGACGATGGCGGCGATCGCCGTGACCCTCGTGCTGCTGCGCCGCCACGCGCTCACCGCGCCGCGACTCGTGGCGCTGGCGGGGTTGTACGGCGTGTTCGCGGCGGGCGTGGCGTGGATGTGGCGGTGACGGCCCGGCAGGGCGCCCGCCGCGGCCTCACTTGCTCGCGGGCTTGAGCAGGCTGCGCACGCGGGTGCGCTTGGCCGGCAGCGGCGGCATCGGTGCGACCGCCGCCCCGGGCTCGAGCTCGGTCTCCGCGACGGCCGAGATCTCGACCGCCGAGGCCGCGCGGTCGGCGTAGCGCGGCGGCCAGTCCTTGAGCACCGCGCGCCGCAGCAGCGCGACGCCGGGACCCGCCGTGAAGGTGCGCTCGAACACGTGCGTGACCAGCTGGCGCTTGATCTTCTCCGTGACGATGACGGTGGAGCAGCGCGTGCCGTAGCGACCGTCCGGCGTGCGCACGAAGGCCGGGGCGAGCACGCGCTCGCGCTCGCGGCCGATGCCGGTGTTGGGCAGCCGGTCGTCGGGCGGGACGCCGCGGTCGGACAGCGCCGCGAACAGCATGCTGGACAGCGCGTCCACGGAGTCGGCCGCGTCCAGCGCCTCGCCGAGCCGCGCCTTGAGCGCCTCGACCTTGGGCCACGGCGTGTCGAGCGCCGCGTTCGATAGCCCGAAGATGCCGCGCTCGATGCGGCGCGGGATCGCCTGCTCGTTGCTGGCCCAGAAGCACTCGCCGCGGCGGAAGTCGGCGGCGATCAGGTTGAACGGCGCATAGCCCGACAGCGAGGTCTGCATCCAGAACTGGTCGGGGCGCAGCTCGGTGCGCAGCCAGCGTGGCACGATGCCGCCGCGGCTGGGCGCGTGCGGGTCGGGCTCGACGATGCGGCGGACGTTGGTGACGAGGGCCAGCCGGCCGGCCGCGCTCAGGCCGAGCCAGGTGCCGCCGGCCGACAGGTCGCGGCCGGCGAGGATCTGCGGGCCGCCCTCGGCGGGCTGCCACCACGCCAGCCGGGCGGCGGGGCGGTCGAAGAACTCGTCGCGGTTGGCGGCGATCACCAGCGGGAAGCGCCGGTTCTCGTCGATCGCGAGGCCTACGAGGCACATGGGCGGAAGAGTTCAGTGTGGCGCGCGCCGCGCACAAGGGCGGCGAGCGGGGCGGCAGCCCGGTCGAGCGCCGCGAGGAAGGCCGCGGTGGCGGCGGAGGCCGCGGCGGGATCCGCGGGCAGGGGCAGGGTGTACGTTTCCATCAGCGTGTGCTCGACGTCCGGGGCGACGGCGGCACCGGACGGCGGGGCTGCGGGCGACGCATGCTCGGTGGGCGACTCGGAGGCGTTGGAGCGGGTCGACGACGCGTCGTCCCGCGGCAGTGCGCATCGTAAGAGCACTTGCGCGCCGCCCGCGCCCGCGAGTGCGGGCAATGTGCGCTGGAATTCACGCACCGTCGAGATGGCGCTGCGAAGATCGGCCGCCGCGACCTTGTAGTAGACGCAGGCGAGCAGCGTCGCGCCGGGCACGCCGGGAGCGGTCGTGATGTCGGTCACGATTCGCGGCCTCGCCCGCGGGGCTATTGCGGCGATCGCCCGGCCGTCACTCGGCGTCGATCGCCGGCAACGCGTAGGGCAGCTCGCGCACGGCCAGGCGCGGGCCATCGGCGGCACCGGCGTGGAACTCGCCACCGTCGACGAGCGCGCGCTTGACCTCCACGAGCGCCGCGTGGCGGCCGCCGGCCAGGCTGGCCGAGAGCACGACCTGGCCCGCCGGCTGGTCGGGTTCGGCGGGCGAGAAGACCTCGGTGCCCGCCTCGGGGGCGGCCTCGCCCTCGACCAGCACCATGCGGCGCTTGACCGTGCCGCGGTACTGGCTGCGCGCGACGATCTCCTGGCCGGGGTAGCAGCCCTTCTTGAAGTTGACGCCGCCCACCAGCTCCAGGTTGACCATCTGCGGCACGAAGGCCTCGGCCGTCCGCGCCACCACGCGCGGCACGCCGGCCTGCACCTCGAGCCAGTTCCAGGTCGTGGCGTCCGTGGCCGCGGGCCACGGCGGGGACGCGTCGGCCGGCGCGGCCCACAGCACCCGCGCGCGGCCGCCG
>DASVLN010000366.1:0-1849 GCA_036384855.1 Burkholderiaceae bacterium
TCGGCCGCCGCGCTCGACGCGCCGGACGAGCCCTTCGACGTCCTCGTCAACGCGACCGCCGCGAGCCTGGCCGCCGAACTCCCGCCGCTGCCGGCCGGCACGCTGGCGCCGGGCGCGCTGGCGCTGGACATGATGTACGGCCCCGCCGCGCTGCCCTTCCTGCAATGGGCGCGCGCCCAGGGCGCGGTCGCGCGAGACGGGCTGGGCATGCTGGTGGAGCAGGCCGCGGAGGCCTACTTCACATGGTTCGGGGTGCGGCCGGACACCTTCGCGGTGCTCGCGGCGCTGCGGCGCGAGGTCGACGCGCTCGCACCGCCCGCCCCGGCCGCCGCCTGAGGAGGCGTCCCGAATGCGCCACGCCCTGCGTCTCGTCGGCATGCTCGCGGCGTGCGCGCTCGCGCTGCAACTGTACTTCCTGCTGCGCATCGCCCTCATGCTCGTGGTGCAGCCGGAGTCGACGACCTTCCAGCGCAGCGAGATCTGGCGCCTGCTGGTCGACAAGCACGAGATCGCCTGGTCGCAGGAGTCGGTGCCTGGCGAACGCATCTCCGACAACCTGCGCCGCGCGGTCATCGCGAGCGAGGACGCCGGCTTCTACGATCACCACGGCGTCGAATGGGGCGCCGTCGAGAAGGCCTGGAACAGGAACGAGAAGGCCGAGGCCCGCGTGGAGGCCCAGCAGAGCCGGGCCGCCGCGGCCGCCCGCCGCAACCCGAACGGCGCGGCCGCGCGGCAGCGCGTGGCCGTGGCCAAGGTGGTGGGCGGCTCGACGATCTCGCAGCAGCTCGCGAAGAACCTGTTCCTGTCCGGCGAGCGCACCATCCTGCGCAAGGGCCAGGAGCTCGTGATCACCGAGATGCTCGAGGCGGTGCTGGGCAAGGATCGCATCCTCACGACCTACCTGAACAACGTCGAGTGGGGCGAGGGCGTGTTCGGCGCCGAAGCCGCCTCCGAGCACTATTTCCGCGCCCACGCCGCCTTCCTCGCGCCGAGCCAGGCCGCCCGCCTGGCGGTGATGCTGCCGGCACCGAAGCGCTTCGAGAAGACGCCCTCCTCGCCCTACGTGCTCGGGCGCTCGGCGACGATCGCGGCGCGCATGGGGGCGGTCGAGCTCGAGAAGTAGCGGCGGCATGCGACCCCCCCCCCGCGGGCACGTGCCGCCGCGAGCGCGTAAAGTGGCCGACATCATGGAAGCGGATCGCGAACGACAGGAAATCGCCCAGGCCGCCGCGCGGTTGATCGTGGAGGAGGGGCTGGATTACGCGAGCGCCCGCCGCCGCGCGATGCAGGCGCACGGCGGTCGGCTGCGGGAGGCACCGGCCAACGAGCTGATCGAGGACGAGGTCCGCGCCCGTCTCTCGCTGTTCCATGCCGACAGCCAGCCGCAGGAACTGCGCATCCTGCGCGAGGCCGCGCTGCGCTGGATGCTGCGGCTCGCGGAGTTCCGCCCGCATGTCGGCGGCGCGGTCTGGCGCGGCACGGCGACGCGGCTGTCGCCGGTCCTGATCGACCTTTACTGCGATGACACCAAGGCGCCCGAGATCGCGCTGCTGAACCTGGGCGTCGACTACGAGACGGCCAGCGAGCCGATCGGCCGCGAGCGCCATGCGCTGACGCTGGTGATCTCGGAGCGCAGCCGGGAACTCGACGACTGGCTGACGATCCACCTGAACGTGCTCGACCTCGACGACCTGCGCGGCGCGCTCAAGCCCGACGCCCGCGGCCGCAGCTGGCGCGGCGACGCCCAGGGGCTGCGCCGCCGACTCGAGGAAGGCGAGGCATGAGCTCGCCAGCGCCCGACTCGGCGGCCGCCGACCCCGGAGGCCGGCGGACCGGCGTCCGCACGCCG
>DASVLN010000367.1:0-2948 GCA_036384855.1 Burkholderiaceae bacterium
CGGCCCGCCGCGCCGTCGCCGAAGGACACGGTCGCCCCCTCCGGGTCGACGACGAAGTGGCGGTCGTCCGGGGTCGAGGCGTCGAAGTCGTCGACTCGTGCCCAGTCCGTCCAGGTGCCGCTCTCCTCGACCTGCAACTGCACGGGCCAGCGCGCATCGAGCAGCACCGGCGCGTTGGCGAGCGTGAATACCTGGCCGGGCTGGCCGGTGCCGGTGCCGAGCAGCTCGGGTGCGGCCGCGACGACCTGCTCGCAGCCGGCGGTGTTCAGGCTCACGAGCTGCACCGGGCCGATGCGGCTGCCGTCCGCGCGCCAGACGCGCAGCCAGAACCACAGGCGCTCGGCCTGCGCGTCGTCCAGCGTGGGCGGGAAGCTGCCGGTGCCGGCGAGCTCCACCGGGGCCGAGGGTACCCCCAAGGGTGTCGGGTCGATGGGCAGGTCGACGCGCACGACGCCTGCCTGCGTGAAGCCGGCGGTCGTGTCGCCGCCCACGCGCAGGTTCAAGAAGTCGGGCGCGCCGTCTGTCCTGGGCTTGGCGAGCGAGGCCTGCCACGACAGCGAGGGCCCGTTGCCCGCGGCACATGCGGGCGACTGGTCGATGGTGGGGAACCAGGCCGCGGGCGCGAAGCCCAGCGACAGCGAGATCGCCCGCCCGTCGGGCCGCTGCAGGCCCAGCAGCGGGTCGAGGATGCGCGCGGGCGGGATGTTCGCGTCGGGATCGACCAGCACTGCGATCCACATGACGCCGTCCACGCTCGTCGAGAAGTCGATCGCCGGACCGGTGCCGTCGGAGGGCAGCGTGGCCACCTGGTAGGGCGCGACGTGGTCGTCGTCGGCGAGGTCGAGCGCGTCGACGCTGGCCTGCACGGCGTCGCCGACTTCCTTGTCCAGGCCCGCGATCCACGCCGAGACCTTGGCGTTGTCGGCGAGATCCTCCTCGCTGAGCAGCGCCTGCCGCGCGACCGCGACGCAGTCCAGCGGCCACGCCGTGGCGTCCTGCGACAGCGTGTACAGCGTGCGGCCGGCCTTGAGCTGGTCGCCGGCGTACAGGCTCACCCCATTGGGCACCTTGCTCTTGAAGCGCACCAGCGCCTGCGCCGGCCGCGGCGGGATCATCGGCACGCCCAGCAGCTTCAGGAACGCCAGCTGCGTCGCCTCGGGGATCTGGTTGAAGCGAAACTGCAGGCCCTCGCCGAGGTAGGCGAACAGCTGCAGCAGCGTGATGCCGGGGTCGCTGTCCTGGTAGTCGGTCCATTCGGGCGTGTAGGCCGGGATGCGGTTGCGCAGCTCGAGGAACAGGTCTTCGAAGCTGCGGTCGTCGAGGACGGGGGCGATGATCGGCATGGCTTCAGGCCTGTTCGAGGTAGAACGGGTAGACGAGGATGTCCTGGCGGCCGTCGAGGACGTGGGCGTACCGGATCTCGATCAGCACCTGCGAGCGGTCGTCGGTGGGGCTCACCGCGACCCCCACCAGCTTCACGCGCGGCTCCCAAAGCGCCAGCGCGGTCGTGACCTCGCGCTCGATGCCCGCGCGCGTGGCCGGGTTGTCGGGCGCCATCAGGTAGCGCCGCAGGCCGCAGCCGAAGCCGGGTCGCATCACGCGTTCGCCGGGGTCGGTGTCGAGGATCGTGAGGATGGACTGGCGCACCTTCTCCGGGCCGCCGACGCGCGGCAGTGCGCCGGTCGAGCCGGGCACGAGGGGCTGCCCCAGGCCCGTGCCCAGCCGGCGATAGAGATCGAGGGGGCCGGCGTTCATGCGCTTGCTCCCGTGCGGCTCGACGCCACGGGCTCGACCTGCGGCTCATACACCAGGGGGGTACCGACCGGCGGAGGCGGCGGCAGCGCGCCGTCCGCGCCCGCGGCAAGGCGCGCGTTGTCGGCGAGGGTCTGGTCGAGCGGCCCGAGCGCCGCATTGCTCAGCGTGCCGAGCGACGGCGCGTGGCCGGAGTCCTGCTGCAGCATCGCGCCGACGCTGCCCTTCAGCAGCGCGTTCAACTGCATCGCGAGCTCGGGCGTGCCGGCCACGGCGACGGCGAAGTCGGCGTCGAGGTCCACGCCCGGCGGCGTCGCGGCCAGCGCGGCGTCGACGCCGGCCGAGGCCTGGATCGACGGCGGGATGCAGAAGCGCAGCGCGAGCAGGAACCAGAGCTGGAAGACGAACACGACGATCGGCAGGAACAGGTTGAGCACGAACATCGCGACGATCGTGATGAGCGGGATCGAGAAGCTGCAGGTCGCGCTGCCGCCCATCGCGCCGCCGGTCACGCCGCTGCCGTCGGTCTGCGGCGACAGGTGCTGCGGCTGCACGACACGCACGGGGGAGAGTCGCCCCCGTGGCCGCGCCGCCACCTGCGCCGCGAGGTCGCGCAGGTCGGGCATGCGGATGGTGATCGGACGGTTGGCCGCGCCGACGACGTCGAAGGCCGCTGCGAGGCGGAAGGCCTCGGTCGGCTGGCTCCATGCGAGCGGCCCGCTGCAGTCCGGCTTCTTGCCGACCTTGGGCGGGCAGTTGTGGTGACGGCGGACGAAGCAGCGCAGCTCGTAGGTGGTGTGGTCGTCGAAGTGCGATCCGCCGTTCGTGTCGTGCTGCAGGCTCGCGGTGGGCACGTTGCCGTAGAACAGCGTGCGGCCGGCGGCGTCGTGGGTGGAATCGCGCGGATCGGGGACGAGCGGGAACAGCGGATAGGTCTGCTCGCCCGAGGTGACGTCCGCGAGCTGCTGCGCGTCGTCCAGCGGCCGCCAGTCGCCGTACAGCGGGCTCGGCCGGCCTTCCTGCAGCGTGGGGAACCAGCCGTCGATCGCGACGCCGACGCCATGCGCGCGGAACCACGCGTCGAGCCCCGCACGCTGTTGCGCCAGCTGCGATTCCCGCAGCGCGACGAGCGCGTCCCAGTCGACGAGGCCGGCCGCCGTCGCGAGCGCATGCTGGCGCGCGCGCACCGCGGCGAC
>DASVLN010000368.1:0-1756 GCA_036384855.1 Burkholderiaceae bacterium
GGGCGACGCTGTCGGTGACGCTGGCGGCGCTCGTCGTCGCGGCCGTCGGGCAGGTCGCCTGGCCACAGCGCGACGCGATCGCCGCGCGCTGGCCGTCGACGATGCCGATGTGGACGGCGCTGTGCGACCTGGCCGGCTGCCGCATCGAGCCCCCGCGCGCGCTCGCGAGCCTCGCGCTGGACGGCAGCTCGCTCACGCGCACGGAGACCGAGCACGTGCTGCTGTTCTCCGCCGACCTGCACAACCGCTCCGGCCAGGCCGTGCGCATGCCTTCGTTCGATCTCACGTTCATGGACCTGAACGGCGCGATCGTCGCGCGCAAGGTGCTCTCGCCCGAGCAGATCGGCATCCGCCAGCCCGCGCTGCCGCCCGACGCCGAAGTGCACGTGCACGCGCGGCTGCAGGTGGGCACGCTCGACGCGTCCGGCTTCAACGCCGACCTGTTCTATCCCTGAGACCCGAGAAAGCACCCATGGCCAGCCTCGTCTGCGGATCGCTCGCGTTCGACACGATCACCGTCTTCCCCGGCCGCTTCGCCGACCAGATCCTGCCGGAGCAGCTGCACATCCTGAACGTGTCCTTCCTCGTGCCGACGCTGCGGCGCGAGTTCGGCGGCTGCGCCGGCAACATCGCCTACACGCTCAAGCTCCTGGGCGGCGAGCCCGTCGTGCTCGCGGCGCTGGGCAACGACGGCCAGCAGTACCTCGCGCACATGGAACGCCTGGGCATCTCGCGCGAGAGCGTGCACGTCACCGACGACAACTACACGGCGCAGGCGATCATCATCACCGACGCCGCCAACAACCAGATCACCGCCTTCCACCCGGGCGCGATGATGCAGGCGCACGAGACCGGCCTGCCGGCGCGCGGCGACATCGCGCTGGCCATCATCGGCCCCGACGGCCGCGACGCGATGATGCGCCGCGCGCGCGACCTCGCGGCCGCGGGGATCCCCTTCATCTTCGACCCGGGCCAGGGCCTGCCGATGTTCGACGGCGATGACCTGCGCGCCTTCGTCGCCCAGGCGACGTGGGTCACGGTCAACGACTACGAGGCCCGCATGCTCACCGAACGCCTGGGCACCGACCTCGCGACGCTGTCGCGCTCGCATCTGCGCGGCGTCGTCGTGACGCTGGGAGAACAGGGCTGCGAGGTCTGGGTGCAGGGCGAGCGAACGCACGTCCCGGGCGTGCAGGCGACCGCGGTGGTCGACCCGACCGGCTGCGGCGACGCGTTCCGCGGCGCGCTGCTGTACGGCCTGGAGCTCGGCTGGCCGCTGGTCGACTGCGTGACGCTGGGCAACCGCATCGGCGCCCTCAAGATCGCGCATCGGGGCGGCCAGAACCACGCGATCGACCGCGCCGCGCTCGGGCTGTGACGGCCCGCATCCATCGCGCAGGGCGACGGGCGTCCGCCGCGCGGGCCACCTGGCGTCCGGTGGGCCGGCCGCGGCGTGCGGCAGCGTCGTGAGCGCACGGCCCTTCCTGCTCGTCGACGCGTTCACGGGCGCGCCGCTCGGCGGCAACCCGTGCGCGGTGGTGCTCGACGCCGACGGTCTCGACGACGCCCGCCGCCAGGCGCTCGCGCGCGAGTTCAACCAGGCGGAGACCGCCTTCGTTTCGCGGGGCGCCGACGGCGCGGACTTCTCGGTGCAGCTATTTCACGCCCGCCGAGGAGATCCCGCTCGCGGGGCATCCGACGATCGCGACCGTCGTCGCGCTCCTCCACGTCGGGCGCGTGCAGGCCGGCCCGCAAG
>DASVLN010000369.1:0-1882 GCA_036384855.1 Burkholderiaceae bacterium
CTGGCGTCGCTCGACGACGGGATCGCCGCGATGCGCGGCGGCGACCTGAGCGCGCGGCGCGTGGCGGGGGACGACGCCGAGTTCGACGGCATCGCGCGCGCGCTCGAGGACATGAACGCGCGGATGTCCGCGCTGGTCGCCGACATCCGCAGCGGCGCGACCTTCGTCTCGCAGGCCGGCGCGTCGCTCGCCGCCGGTACCGGCGACCTCGCGCGCCGTACCGAGCGCCAGGCGTGCAGCGTCGAACAGTCGTCGGCCAATGTGCAGCAGCTGGGCGCCTCCGTGCAGCGCAACGCCGACGATGCGCGCCGTGTCGAGCAGCTGGCCGCGCAGGTGCACGCCGTCGCCGAATCCGGCGGCGGACGGATGCACCAGGCGGTGGCGTCGATGCATGCCATCCGCAGCGGCTCGGAGCGCGTGCAGGACATCATCGGCGTGATCGACGGCATCGCGTTCCAGACCAACATCCTGGCGCTCAATGCCGCGGTCGAGGCGGCGCGGGCCGGCGACAACGGCCGCGGCTTCGCGGTGGTCGCGTCCGAGGTCCGAAGCCTCGCCCTGCGCTCGAGCAAGGCCGCGGGCGAGATCAAGTCGCTGATCCTCGCCTCGAGCGAGCAGATCGACGCCGGCGTGCGCAACATCGACGAGGTCGGCGGACTGCTGGCGGAGGTCGTCGCAGGCATCGGCCGCGTCGCCGGCGACGTGCGCGCGATCACCGAGGCCGCGGGCCAGCAGAGCCTGGGCCTGCAGGAGATGGGCGTGGCGATCCGCGGCATCGACGAGATCGCGCGCGAGAACGCCGGCCTGGTCGAGCGCACGTCCACGGCGTCGGCCGGGCTCGAGGAGCGGGCGCGCGGCCTGGCCGCGAGCGTGCAGGGATTCCGGCTGCGCCAGGGGACGGCCGACGAGGCGCATGCGCTCGTCGGACGCGCGGTGTCCCTGTTCCGTCGCCGCGGCCGCGCGTGCCTGGACGAGATCACCGACGCCGGCGCATTCGCCGATCGCGACATGTATGTCTTCGCCTGGGATCGCGAGCTCGTCTACCACGCGTTCGCCGGCAAGCCGCACAACGTCGGCAAGTGCGCCCGCGAAATCCTCGGCACCGACACGCGGCGCCTCGCGCACGACGTGTGGGCCGCCGCCGACCAGGGGGGCGGCTGGGTCGACTACGACTTCCTCAACCCGGCGACAGGCACGGTCGCGCCCAAGACCTCGTTCGTGGTGCCGGTGGCCGACGACCTCGTGCTCGGGTGCGGCGTCTACAAGACCGTCCAGGCCTGATCGAATCGGCGTCCCCTCCGGCGTCGCCGACCGGTGCTCAGGTCGGCGCTCAGGGCAGGCGATGCACGGCGTGCGGCGCCGCGACGTCGACCGCGTAGCGCTCCCCGCGCTCGTTGTCGATCAGCACCTGCCGGCCGTCCGCCGAGGCGGACATGTGCGCGAACCACACGTCCCGCACGTCGGATTCCATGTGCGGGTCGTACACGATCGGATAGACCTTCACCGACCACAGGCGTTCGTCGCTGTCGCCGCGGAAGGCGCTGAGCCAGCCGAGGCGCTGGACGTCCGACGTCTCCGCGCGGGGCGGGGCGGCCTGCTCGAAACGCAGGTCGCCGATCCGGATCGGCGGCACCTTCGGCGGCCCGGCGCGCTTGGCCATGACGCGTGGCGGGGCGGATGACTCGTCATGGTCCATGGGGGTCTCCCGGGCGGTCGGCGCGAGCGCGGCGCAGGCCGAGACGGCCAGGGCGGCCAGGGCGGCCAGCGTCGCGTCGAGGATGAAGGGGCGCATCGCGCGAGGCTACCATTCCGGCGCCGCGCAGATCCCGCGCAGGCGCCGCGCGCATCGGCGCCGTCAGGCCACGCGCCGCCCGCGCGACCA
>DASVLN010000370.1:0-1575 GCA_036384855.1 Burkholderiaceae bacterium
CGGCGAGACCGCGGCCGACGTGGCCGCCCGCGCCGCGCAGTCGCTCGAGGCCTGGCTCGACGCCCACCACGACGAGACCGCGGCCCTGATCGTCGAGCCCCTCGTGCAGTGCGCGACCGGCATGGCCATGCACGACCCGGCCTACCTGCGCGCCGCGCGCGCGCTGTGCGACCGCTACGGCGTGCACCTGGTCGTCGACGAGATCGCCACCGGCTTCGGCCGCACCGGCACGATGTTCGCGCACCAGCAGGCCGGCATCCGGCCCGACTTCGTGTGCCTATCCAAGGGCCTGACGGGCGGCACGATGGCGCTGGCGGTGGTGCTCGCGACCGATGCGGTCTACGAGGCCTTCTACGACGACGACACCGCGCGCGGCTTCCTGCACTCGCACTCGTACACCGGCAATCCCCTCGCATGCCGCGCGGCGCTGGCGACGCTGGAGCTGTTCGAGCGCGAGGACGTCATCGCCGCCAACCGCGAGCGCGGCGACATGATCGACCGCCACCTGCGCCCGCTGCACGCCCATCCCCGCCTTCGCCATGCGCGTCGCCTCGGCATGATCTGGGCCTGGGACGTCGCCGACGCACCGGCCGACTTCGCCCGCCGCTACGCCCGCCATGCGCTCGCCCACGGCCTGCTGCTGCGGCCGATCGGCGCGACGCTGTATGCGATGCCGCCCTACGTGCTGGGCGAGGCCGAGGCTGCGCACCTGGGCCGCGGCGCGCTGGCGGCGCTGGAGGCGACGCTCGCGGAATCGGCCGATCCGCGCGTCGACGCGAAGGCGCTGCCATGACGACGAGCCCCCGCGCCTGGTTCGTCGTCGGCACGGACACCGGGGTCGGCAAGACCCACGCCGTCGGCGCGCTGCTGCATGCGCTCGCGCGCCGGCATGCGCGCGTCGTCGGCATGAAGCCGGTCGCGGCCGGCGGCGTCGAGTCCCCGGCGGGCTTCTCGAACGAGGACTCGCTCGCCCATCGTGCCGCCTCGACGATCGCGGTGCCGCCCGCGCTCGACAACCCGATCCTGCTGCCCGAGCCGCTGTCACCCCACCTCGCGGCCGCGCGCGCCGGCGTCGAGGTCGACTTCGACCGCATCCTCGCGGCGTTCGCGCAGCTGCGCGCGCGCGCCGATGCGGTCGTGGTCGAGGGCGCCGGCGGTTTCCTCGTGCCGATGTCCGAGACGCGCACCGGCGCCGACCTCGCCGCCGCGCTCGGCCTGCCCATCGTGCTGGTCGTGGGCATGCGCCTGGGCTGCCTCAACCACGCACTGCTGACCGCCGAGGCGATCCGCGCGCGCGGGCTCGCGCTGGCCGGCTGGATCGCCAACCGCGTCGACCCGCACTTCCTGTGCCCCGACGAGAACCTCGCCTACCTGCGCAGCCATCTCGGCGCGCCGCTGTGGGCCGACCTCCCCTACGCCGCGACGCCCGACGCGCGCGCGGACGCCGACCGATTCACGCTGCCCGACTGACGCCCGTCGCGGCGCGCCACGACATGACCGACACCGCTTCCTCCTGGCTCGACGAGCTGCCCGCCCGGCTGGCCGAACTCGACGCCGCCGACCTCACGCGCCGCC
>DASVLN010000371.1:0-1893 GCA_036384855.1 Burkholderiaceae bacterium
CGGCGTGCCGCATCGCATGCGGCGCCATCTCAGGCACCGGCCTGCGCATCGTCGGCGCGACGGTGCGGCAGGAAGAACGACAGCACGAGCACCGGCACCGCGCACGCGAGCACCCAGAGGAAGAAGTCCTGGTAGCCGAGGCGGGTCTGGATCTCGCCGCTCCACGTGCCCGAGAGGATGAAGCCCAGCTGCATCACGCCGGTGCCCAGCGCGTAGTGGGCGGTCGTGAAGCGGCCCTTGGCCACCACCTGCATGATGAACAGGATGATGCCCACGAAGCCGAAGCCGTAGCCGAACATCTCCACCGACAGGCCGGCGGCGATCTGCGTGAGGTCGCTCGGGCGCGCGACGCTCAGCCACCAGTAGACGAGGTTGGGCAGGTTCATCGCGACGACCAGCCACACCATCGCGCGCCGCAGGCCCAGCCACGACGTGAAGTAGCCGCCCGCGACGCTGCCCAGCACGAACGCGATCGTCGCGGCGGTGCCGTACGCGACGCCGATCTGGTCGGTCGTCAGGCCCAGGCCGCCGACGGCGCGCGCGTCCTTCAGGAACAGCGGGCCCACCGACTGGATCTGGCCCTCGCCGGCGCGGAACAGGATGATGAACGCGATCGCGAACCAGATGCCGGGCTTGCGGAAGAAGTCGACGACGACCTCCCACAGCGTGCGCGCGATGCGCCCGAGGTCGCGCGCCGGCGGCTCCGCGCCGCGCGTGTCGGGCAGCGCCCACACGTGGTACGCGGCGAGCGCCGCCATCACCGCGGCGAGCAGCACGAAGACCGCGCTCCAGGCGTGCGCGGCCTCCATCGTCTTCTCCAGCATGCCCACGAGCACGAGCACGCCGCCGCGCGCGAACAGCCGCGCCGCGTTGAAGAACGCGCCCTGCCAGCCGGCGTACTCGGCCTGCTGCCTGTCCGACAGGCTGGCGATGTACAGGCCGTCGGAGGCGATGTCGTGCGTCGCCGAGCCGAAGGCCGTGAAGCCCAGGATCGCCAGCACCAGCGCCACGCTGTGCGGGACGTTGAGCGCCAGCGCGACCAGGCCGAGCGTCGCCGCGCCGACCAGCTGGAAGAGGATCACGAGCAGCTTCTTGCTCGGCACCGCCTCCAGGAACGGGCTCCACAGCGGCTTGACGGCCCAGGCGAGGCCCAGCGTGTTGGTCCAGCGCGTGACGTCCGCGTTGGGCACGCCCAGGTCCTTGAACAGCAGCGTCGCGATCGCCATCACGACGAAGAACGGCACGCCCTGCGCGAAGTAGAGCGTGGGCACCCAGGTGATGGGCGAGCGCCGGCCGGCGCCGGTCGCGGCCGGGACGGCGGCCGCATCGGCCGCCTTGGCGGTCAGGACGGAATCACGGGTCAATGGGGGCCTCTTTCCTGGCGACGAGGGTGCGCGGGTGGACACGTCGGCCTCGCCTGGTCTCTTGGTCGTCGTCGTGGGCCCGACGCAGCTTACGCGGCGCTCACGCCGCCCGTGGAGAGAGCTTCACCGGACTGCGCCCCGGTGCCGCCGCGCGGCCCTCGAGCCAGGCCTGCAGCGCGTCGAGCGCGCCGTCGGCATAGCCCCAGGTCACGACCGACGGCGCCGCGACGTCGAGCAGCTGGAACGGATTCCACAGCGCGAGGTGCAGGTCCGGCCGCGCGGCGGCCGCGCCGTCGCCGAAGCGCGTGCGGTGGTTCGAGACGAGGACGTTGACGCGGCCGTCGGCGGGGAAGGTCGACGCGTCGATCGCGCGCAGGTCGTCGACGCGCACGAACTGCACGTCGCCGAAGCCCGCGAACAGCGCCGCCACGCGCTCGGCCGGCAGGCCGGCCTCGGAGACGCCGTCGCATTCGACGCTCGCCTGCGTCACGACGCGCAGCCTCGCGTCGCGCGCGGGCGGCACGGCCGG
>DASVLN010000372.1:0-4814 GCA_036384855.1 Burkholderiaceae bacterium
GCCGGCGACCCTCGCCGCGCCGGCCAGCAGCAGCGTGTAGGGCATGCCGGGCATGCCCGCGTCCTGGGCGCTCCAACCGACGACCCGGCGATAGAAGTCGACGGCGGCCGGCTGGTCGCCGGTCATCAGCTCGTACCAGACGAAGCGGTTTGCAGCGGACATGGCGGATCTCCTTTCACGCGGTGGAAGGGCGCGGCCGGCGGCGACGGGCGGCGCCGGCGCGGCCCCGCCCGCGGATTATGGACACCGCCGCCCGCGCGGCAAGTGCGCAACCCGACCGTGGAGTGGGCAGGCGCCCACGTGGTGGATACCCCGGTACCGTAGTCACGCCGCGGTCACGCCCCGCCAAGACACTCCCGCGGTTCTTCCCCGAACACCGCGTCCTCCATCACAACCAATCCGACCAAGGATCGTCCATGCAACGGGCCACCCCCTCGCGCCTCCCGGCGACCGCACGCGCCACCCTCGCGCTGCTGGCCGCCGCCGCCCCCGCGTCCGCGTCGTCCAGCGGCGTCGTCATCAGCCAGGTCTACGGCGGCAACGGCAACACCTACGCCTCCGACTACGTCGAGCTGTTCAACGCCGGCGCGAGCGTCGTCTCCCTTTCCGGCTGGTCGATCCAGTACGCGAGCGCGACCGGCAGCGGCACCTTCGCGAGCAACGGGGTCACGACGCTGAACGGCACGCTGCAGCCGGGCCAGCACTGGCTCGTGCGCCTGGCCACGACCACCGGCCCCGCGATCCCGACGCCAGACACCTCGGCCACCGCGCCCAACATATCCGCGTCGTCGGGCAAGCTGGTGCTCGTCGACAACTCGAACGGCCTGCCCTGCAACGGCAGCAGCGCCTCCCCCTGCACGGCGGTCGCGTCGCAGATCGTCGACCTCGTCGGCTACGGCAGCGCCAACTACTTCGAGGGCGCGGCGGCTCCCGGCATCAGCTCGACGACCGCCCTGTTCCGCGCCAACGGCGGCTGCACCGACACCGGCGACAACTCGGCCGACTTCACGGCCGGCGCGCCCGCTCCGCGCAATTCCGCGTCCCCGCTGGCGGCCTGCGCCGGCGGCGGCGGCTCGCCGACCGCGACGCCCGCGGCGATCTACCAGATCCAGGGCAACGGCGCGAAGAGCCCGTACAACGGCCAGCTGGTGCAGACGCAGGGCGTCGTGACCCGGGTCAACAGCAACGGCTACTTCCTGCAGGACCTCACCGGCGACAACGATCCGTCGACCTCGGACGGCGTGTTCGTCTACACCGGCGGGACACCCACCGCGGCCGCCGGCCAGCTGTTGCAGCTGACCGCGACCGTCTCCGAGTTCAACACCGGCGCGGCCGCCAACGCGGACACCGCCGCCCACACCGTCACCGAGCTCACGAACCCGAGCCACGTGAGCGTGCTGGGCACCGGCTACACGATCGCTCCGGTGCTCGTGACCCTGCCGCTCGCGTCCGAGGACGACATGGAGCGCTACGAGGGCATGCTCGTCACCCTGCGCGGCCCGCTGACGGTGCAGCAGAACTACTTCCTCGGCCGCTTCGGCGAGCTGACGCTGGCCACCGGCGGCCGCCTGCAGACCCCCACCAACGTCCATCGTCCGGGTCCCGACGCCAATGCGCTGAACGCCGACAACCTCCGTCGCTCGATCCTCCTGGACGACGGCAACAACGCGCAGGATCCGGACCCGACGCCCTACATCGGCGCGGACGACACCGTGCGCGCGGGCGACACCGTCGCCCAGGTCACGGGCGTGATCGACTACGGGCTGACGACCGCGACCAACACCGATCCGGGCCTCTACAAGATCCATCCGACCCAGCCGGTGGCGTTCACGCGCGCGAACCCGCGCACGGCCGCGGCCGACGACGTGGGCGGCAACGTCCGCGTCGCCAGCGCCAACGTCGAGAACTTCTTCACCACGCTGGACGACGGCAGGACCAGCTGCCCGCCGAGCAACACGCCCAACGACTGCCGCGGGGCCAACGACGCCAACGAGTTCTCGCGCCAGCGCGCGAAGGTCGTCGACGAGCTGGCCGGCCTGAACGCCGACGTCGTCGCGCTGATGGAGCTGCAGAACAACGGCGCCACCGCGATCCAGAGCCTGGTCGACGGCCTCAACGCCAAGCTCGGCGCGCCGGTCTATGCGCGCGTGCCCGACGCGGCCACCGGCGGCGGCTCCGACGCCATCAAGGTCGGCATGATCTACAAGCCGTCCACGCTCGCGCTCGCCGGCCCGGCGCTGAGCGACACCGCCGCGATCAACAACCGCGCCCCGATGGCCCAGACCTTCCGCCTGCCCAACGGCGAGAAGTTCAACGTGATCGCCAACCACCTGAAGTCCAAGAGCTGTTCCGACTTCACGCCCGGCTCCGGCGACGCCGACTCCGGCGACCTGCAAGGCTGCTTCAATGCGCGCCGGGTGCAGCAGGCCGACGAGCTGCGCGGCTTCGTCAACACGGTGCAGGCCGCCAGCGGCACCGCCGACACGCTGCTCGTGGGCGACTTCAACGCCTACGCGAAGGAGGATCCGGTCGTCGAGCTGACCAGCAACGGCTTCGTCGACGTGATCGGCCGCTGGATCGCCAACGGCTACTCGTACGTGTTCAACGGCACCTCGGGCCGCCTGGACCAGGCGCTCGCCACGCCCACGCTGGCGGCCAAGACCACCGGCGCGACCGAGTGGCACATCAACGCCGACGAGCCGGAGATCATCGACTACAACGAGGAGTTCAAGAAGCCCGCGTGCGCCACCTGCGGCCGCGACCTCTACAGCGACTCGCCGTACCGCGCCTCCGACCACGACCCGCTCGTCGTCGGCCTGAACATCGTCCACGCGATCAGCGGCACCGCCGGTCGCGACACGATCGTCGGCACGCCGGGCGACGACGTCATCACGGGCGGGGCCGGCGCCGACACGCTGACCGGCAACGGCGGTCGCGACGTCTTCGTGTACGCCTCGATGCGCGACGCCGCCGACACGATCACGGACTTCCAGCCGGGCGACGACCGCCTCGACCTCGCGCAGTTGCTCGCGAGCATCGGCGCGAACCCGGCGACCGCGCTGGCCAACCGCGTCGTGGCGCTGCAGGCCTCCGGCAACAACACGATCGTCGCGATCGCGGCCGCCCCCGGCGCCGCGCCGCGACCGCTCGTGACGCTGCTGAACGTGACGCCCGCCAGCATCGATCCGGCGCGCGACCTCGGCCTGGGCTCGCCCGCCGCGCTCGCCGCTGCCGCGAAGACCGCCTTCGCCAGGAAGACCGCCGCGCTCGTGGCGAAGAAGACCCGCTGAAAGACATCGACATGAAACTCGCACTGCTCCCCGCCGCGCTCGTCGCGCTGGCCGCCACCTTCGCCCCCGCCGCGCAGGCGCAGGTCGCCGACGGCGACTTCTCCGCCGGCCTGGCCGGCTGGTCGACGCTGGGCGACGCCTCCGTCAAGACGGCCGATGCCGCGTCGCCCACGCGCCTGTGGCTGACCACCGCGTCGGTCGACTACGAGGACGACCTCGACGCCGGCCTGCCCGCCGGCGCGCGCAACGCTTCGGGCATGCCCGCCGCCGACATCGGGCTGGTCGAGCCCTTCCTCGGCGTCGCCACCTTCGGGCTCGATGATCCCGCGGGCCCGGGCGCCACCGAGGGCTCCGCCGCCGCGCAGACCTTCATGGCCGCCGCCGGCTCCACGCTGCGCTTCAGCTGGGACTTCGGCACGCGGGATCGCGTCGACGACGCGGCCTTCGTGATCGTCGACGGGCAGCTGTTCACGCTCGCGACCTCGCCCGACGCGACGCTGCCCGGCATCGACGGCAACGCGACGCACACCGGCTGGGCCGACTGGTCGACCACCTTCGCCGCCGGCGGCGCGCACACGGTCGCGTTCGGCGTCGTCGACCGCGGCGACTACGACGACACCTCGACGCTCGCGATCGCCGACGTGAATCTGAGTATCGGCGCCGTGCCCGAGGCGCCCGTTCCGGCGCTGCTGGCCGCCGGCCTCGCGCTGGTCGCCGTCGGGCTGCGCCGCCGCCGGGCGTGACGACGGACGCCGGCGCGGAGCCCTCGCCGGCGTCCATGTCAATCCCTCGAGCACGCCAACGCGGTCATTCGCTTGTCCACACCGTCTGGGGAAAAGCCTGTGGAAAACCCGGGGAGCCCGACGCCGGAGCCGCCAAAATGCGGCCTTCGCGTTGGATTGCCCGCGGACGAGGCAACCGCCCCGGTTTGATGCAATCGGTTACGGCAGCGTTTCGCCCCGGCGTCGCGGCGCCGCGCGTGCGTTCGTGACGCATCGCAGCATCCGGTCCGTAACTACAGCCGACGACGCGGTGCCCGCCCGCCGTGCTCAGGGACACACCTTGCGAAAGGTGATATTGAGCCGCAGCGCGCCGGCGAAGGGATGGGTGCCATCCTTCAACGGCGCGACGCCATGGAAGCGCAGCCGCGACGGCCCGCCCCAGACGACGACGTCGCCGTGGCGCAGCGGCACGCGCCGCGTGCGTTCCGCGCGATCGAGCCCGCCCCAGAGAAAGGTCGCCGGCAGGCCGAGCGAGACCGAGACGATGGGCGCGCGCAGGTCGAGCTCGTCGCGATCCTGGTGCAGCGACAGCCGCGCCCCGGGCCCGTAGCGGTTGACGAGGCAGGCGTCGGGCGCGAAGCCGGGATAGCCGGCGCGTTCCGCCGCGTCCCGGGCGAGGGCCAGGAAGGCGTCGGGCAGTGCCGGCCACGGGCGGCCCGAGCCCGGGTCGACCGGGTCGTAGCGATAGCCGCGGCGATCGGACACCCAGCCCAGCTCGCCGCAATTGGTCATCGCCACCGAC
>DASVLN010000373.1:0-2794 GCA_036384855.1 Burkholderiaceae bacterium
GGCGAAGGCCGCGTCCGCGGCGCAGGCGACGCCCGGCGAGCCCGTCGCGGTCGACAGCGTGATCGTCACGGCAAACCGTCGCATCGAGACGCTGCAGAGCGTCTCGGGCGTGGTGCAGACGATCGACGCCGAGCAGCTGCGCAAGGACGGCATCAACGAGATCCGCTCGCTGCAGACCGAGATCCCGGGGATGAACATCGCCAACCAGGAAGGCAACATCGAGATCTACATCCGCGGCGTCGGCTCGTCCAACAACACGGAGCTGGGCGACCCGGCCGCGGCATCGCACATCAACGGCATCTACATCCCGCGCCCGCGGGGCCTGGGAACGATGTTCTACGACCTCGAGCGCGTCGAGGTGAACAAGGGCCCGCAGGGCACGCTGTACGGCCGCAACGCGATGGCCGGCACGCTCAACATCATCACCGCCAAGCCGCGCCTGGACCGTTTCGGCGGCTACGTCCAGTTCGAGGGTGGCGACCGCAGCAGCGGCACCGAGGCGGCGGTCAACATCCCGGTGTCGCAGACCTTCGCGCTGCGTGCGGCGGGCTTCGTGACCGACAAGACGTCCGGCTTCCACAACGCCTCGCCCGACCCGGCGTCGCAGGCGCTCGTTCCGGCCGGCGAGGAGCACAACCAGGGCGCGCGCCTGTCGGCCCTGCTGGTGCCCACGGATCGCCTGACCGTCTCGATGATGGCCGACTACGGCCACGAGGGCGGCACCGGCTACCCCGGCGCCAACATCTGGGGCGCGGTGAAAGCGACCGGCCTACGGGCCGACCAGCTGCCGCTGCGCGACATCGTCTACCGCGGCGCCCAGGGCACGATGCACAACGACCTGTCGGGCCTGCAGGGCAAGGTCTCCTACGACTTCGACGACTGGGGCGCCGAGCTGTCGCTGAGCCGGCGCACGGTCGACTTCTACCAGCGCAACGCCGAGTCAGACGGCATCGCCTGGCCCGGCCGCGACTACTCCGCCGAGCAGTGGGACAACTTCTCGACGCAGTACTGGCAGACCAAGTCGATCAGCAAGGTAGGCGAACTGCGCCTGTACTCCGCCGAGGACGCGAAGAAGTTCCAGTGGAGCGTGGGCGCCTTCGCGTTCAACGAGGACCAGAAGGTCGGCTACCTGGCGCTGTCGGACGGCGGCTACTGCTGCTTCTCGGGCACCGAGTTCACGATGCCCAAGGTGCTGGGCAAGTCGGCGGCGCTGTACGGCGACGGTACGCTGGCCGTGGCGTCGAACCTGCGGCTGATCGGCGGGCTGCGCGAGACCGAGGAGTCGAAGTCGCGCTACGGCATCGGCGGCAACCTCGCGCTCACGCTCGGCGCGGCGAACTCCGCCTGCTGCATCTCCACGCGCATCGGCACCGACGGCTTCGCGCCCAACCTGCTCGCGCGCCCGAACTTCGACATGAGCAAGGTGCAGACGCCGCAGCAGATGGCGCAGTTCCTCATCCAGACGACGATGACGCCGGGCGCGCAGGACACGATGGTCTCGCAGCTGGCGCCGATCGCGGACGGCACGAATCCGATGGGCGCCTGCGTGGCGCGGCCGGACATCTCCAACGGCCTCAGCTGCCCCACCAACGAGAACGGCGGCTTCAGCTACGCCAACCTCACGGTGCCGCAGCAGCAGGTCGGCAGCAGCAAGTTCCACTACACCGACTGGCGCCTGGGCACGGAGTATGACCTGACGAAGGACAACATGCTCTACGTCAAGATGTCGACCGGCCACAAGGCGGGCGGCTTCAACGACAGCTTCAACGGCTCGACGGTGCCCGAGCTGTTCCGCCCCGAGCAACTGCACGTGCTGGAGGCCGGCTCGCGCAACGCGTTCAACCTGGGCGGCCGGCGCGCGGTCTTCAACCTGACGGGCTTCTACTACGACTACAAGGACCAGGTTTTCCAGGACCTGACCTGTATCACGGTGGACAACACGCAGGATCCGCCGAAGTGCAGCGGCTACTCGCTGGTCAACCGCAACGTCGCGAAGTCGCACGTCGGCGGCCTCGAGGCCGAGGGCCGGTTCGCGCTGCCCCTGGGCTTCAAGTTCGACCTCAACGGCGCGCTGCTGCGCACGCGCATCGACTCGGGCGTCGTCGCCGATGTGCGCGCGATCGACTACGGCAAGGGCGGCCTGAGCCCGCTGATCGACCTGACCGGCAACCAGCTGCCCCTGGCTTCCAAGGTCAACCTCTCGGCGCGGCTGCAGCACGTCTTCAGCCTGTTCGGGGGCAAGGCCGACTGGCAGGCGCTGCTGAACTGGCGCTCGTCGTACTACCTCACGCAGTTCAACGAGAGGCCGGTGACGGACAACAACGGCAAGGTGCAGAGCGCGCTGGCCGCCGGCTTCCCTGACCGCCAGGAGGGCTTCCTCACGCTGAACATCGGCGCTGGCTACACCTTCACCAACGGCTTCCGGCTCGAGGCCTACGTGAACAACGCCACCGACAAGCAGGTGTCGCAGAAGGCGCTGGTCGGCGCCGACCTGGACATCCGCTTCCTGAACGACGCGCGATCCTACGGCGCGCGCGCCCGCATGGACTTCTGAGTACGCTACGCGTCGCGCCCGATGCCCGGCGCGCCAGGCCCGCAGCGCTTGCAAGGCGCCTGCGGGCCGCTTCACTTCCGAAGGGACCCTCCCATGATCACGATGCGCCCGCTCGGCGCCGCCCTGGCCGCCGGCCTGCTGGGACTGCTGGCCGCCTGCGCGTCCGCGCCGCCGTCCGCGCCGTCGCCGCAGCAAGCGTTGCCGACCGCGACTTCCGACGCGCTGGCGGACTTCCCGCCG
>DASVLN010000374.1:0-2672 GCA_036384855.1 Burkholderiaceae bacterium
CGCGGCGCGGGCGCTGAGGGCGATCGCGGACACGCGCGGCGAGGCGCCGTACACGGGCGAGGTCGCGCAGGCGCTGGTCGCCTTCGCGCGCGCGCAGGGCGGGGCGCTCGCGGCCGAGGATCTCGCCGCGTACCGGCCGCAATGGGTCGAGACGATCTCGCGCGCCTACCGCGGCTACACGCTGCACGAGATCCCGCCCAACGGCCAGGGCATCGCGGCGCTCATCGCGCTGGGCATCCTCGAGCGCTTCGACCTCGCGTCGATGGCGCCCGACTCGCCGGAGTGCCACCACCTGCAGATCGAGGCGATGAAGCTCGCGTTCGCGGACGTCTATCGCCACTGCGCGGAGCTCGAGGCCATGACGGTGACGCCGGCGCAGCTCCTGGACGACGCCTACCTGGCCGAGCGCGCGAAGCTCGTCGACCCGGCGCGGGCGCAGGCCTTCGCGCACGGCAACCCCGTCCGGGGCGGCACGATCTACCTCGCCGCGGCCGACGAGCGCGGAATGATGGTCAGCTTCATCCAGAGCAACTACATGGGCTTCGGCTCCGGCTGCGTGGAGCCGACCTTCGGCATCAGCCTGCAGAACCGCGGCCACGGCTTCAGCCTCGACCCGTCGAGCCCCAACGTGGTCGCGCCGCGCAAGCGGCCGTTCCACACCATCATCCCGGCCTTCCTCATGAAGGACGGCGCGCCCGCGATGAGCTTCGGCGTGATGGGCGGCAACATGCAGCCGCAGGGCCACGTGCAGACGCTGGTTCGCATGCTCGACCATCGCCAGGGCCCGCAGGCGGCCTGCGACGCGCCGCGCTGGCGCTTCAACGCGGGGCGCAACCTGAACGTCGAGACCGCGATGCCCGAGGCCACGGTCGCGGGCCTGGCCGCCCTCGGCCACGAGATCGACCGCCTCGACGACAGCTACCAGGACTTCGGTGCCGGCCAGTTCATCTGGCGCCTGGGCGACCCGGCCGCCGAGGGCTACGTGGCGGCCAGCGACCCCCGCCGCGATGGCCAGGCGGCAGGCTACTGAGCGGACCGCCGCGCGACCCGCCCCTCGGGCCGGGGGCGGAGGAACGGCGGTGCGCGAGCCCGGCGCGTAAGATCCCGCGATGACCTCCGACGATCCCTTCGGCGCGCTCGTCGCCGACCTGTTCACCGCGTTCGCCGCCGACGGCACGGCCGTACCCGCGCTGACGCTGCGCGGCGGCGACGAGCTCGACGCCGGCCGTCCGGCGCCGCCCTTCGACGTGCTCGTCGACACGATCTCCGACACCTATCTCGAGGCCCACGCGTGGGGCTCGGGCTGGCTCGACGCCGCGTCCTGGCGCCACGTCCTGCCCTTCATGCTCGCCTACGCGCTGCGCCACCTCGACGCGCCCAGCGAGGTCACCGACGCCGCGCTCACCTCGCTGCGCCCGCCCGACCGCGACCCGCCGCGCCTGGCCACGCTCACCCCGGCCCAGGAGACGGTCGTCCTGCGCGTGCTGGACGTCCTCGCCCACGCCCCCGGCGCCGCGACGGCCGACCTCGCCGCGCAGGTGCTGTCGGAGTGGTGGACGCCGGGCGCGATCCCGCGAGCGGCCGACGAGGACTGACGCCGTCCGGGCGGCCGGGGACGTCGCTTGCCCTGGCCTTCACCACTGCCGGAAGACGACGCAGACCCCGCTGCGGTCGATCACCGCGAACTCGCGCGCACCCCAGGGCCGCTGCGTCGGCGCGTGCACGACGGGGTTCGGGTGCAACAGGTCGGGGCGGCGGGAGGCGACGTCGGCGTGGATCTCGTCGATCGCGTCGGTCTCGATCGCGATCTCGGGTCGGTCCTTCGCAGCGAACTCGGCGTCCTGCACGAGGATCGCCTTGCAGCCGTCGCGGCTCACGACCGTGATCGTGTCGTCCTCGTGGTCGACCGAGAAGCGCAGGCCGTCGACGAACAGGTCGATGCCGACGGCGCGGTCGGCGTAGAAGATCTTGGGGACGAGGCGGAGCAGCATCGTGGCGCCCTTCGGGGATGGAAGGGCGCAGCATGCCACGTCAGCGCTGCGCCGACCTCGTCGCCGGATCCCAGTCGCCGCCCAGCGCCTTGTACAGCGCCACGAGATCGGTCGACGCCGCGACGCGGCTCTGCAGCGCCTGCAGCTCCGATTGGTGGAGCTGGCGCTGCGCGTCCAGCACCTCGATCAGCGAGACGAAGCCGTTCTTCCAGCGATCCCGCATGAGGTCGCGGCTGCGGCGGGCGTCGGCGAGCTGGCGCGCGAGCGCGGCGGCGTGGCGCTGCTCGTGCGCGTAGGCGGTGATCGCGTCGTCGGCGTCGTGGTAGGCCGAGAGCACCGTGCCGCGGTACTGCAGCGCCGCTTCCTTCATCTGCGCGTCGGCGGTGCGGATCTGCGCCTTGAGCTTGCCGCCCTCGAAGATCGGGATCGACACCTGCGCGCCGCCGGCCCAGAAGCGCGACGCCCAGTCGAACAGGTCGCCCGCATGCGATGCCTGCAGCCCGCCGAAGGCGCCCAGCGTGATCGACGGGAACAGCTGCGCCTTCGCCTGGCCGACCTTGGCGGTCGCGGCGTGCAGGTCGGCCTCGCTCTTGGCGACGTCGGGCCGGCGGCGCAGCAGGTCGCCGGGCAGGCCGACCGGCACTTCGGGCGGCAGCGCCGGCTCGGCGGCGGGCGCGTCAC
>DASVLN010000375.1:0-3017 GCA_036384855.1 Burkholderiaceae bacterium
CCGCGCACCACCACCTCGTGCGGCAGCAGGCGCGCCGGCGGCGGGCCGGCGGCGCCGGGCTTCATCTCCTCGGACAGCAGCAGGTCGACGGCCTCCGTGGCCATCTCGGCCAGCGGCTGGCGCACGGTGGTGAGCGGCGGCCAGACCAGCGTCGCGGCGCGCGAATCGTCGAAGCCGACGACCGAGAGCTCGCGCGGCACCGCGATGCCGAGCCGGTGCGCGGCCGCGAACACGCCGAGCGCCATGTCGTCGTTGGCGGCGAAGACCGCGGTCGGCGGTGCGGAGCGGCTGAGGAGCGCGTGCGCCGCGGCGACGCCGGAGTCGAAATCGAAGCGGCCCGGCAGCACGAGCGCCGGATCGGGCGCGAGGCCATGGGCCCGCAGCGCACGCTCGAAGCCGCGCTGGCGCCGCTCGCTGGCGACCTGGTCGCCCTGGACGAAGGCGATGTGGCGATGGCCCAGGCTCAGCAGCAGGTTCGTGACCTCCTCGGCCGCGAGCGTGTCGTCCATGCCGACCTGCGCCAGCCCGTGGCCGCCGCTGCCGGGCGAGATCAGCACCGTCGGCGTGCCGGCCTCGCGCAGCGCCGCGAGGATCTGCGGGTGGTCGCACAGCGGCGGGGTGAGGATCATGCCGTCCGGCCGCAGCGCCGACAGCATCGCCTGGATGCGGCCGGCGAGGTCGGCGTCGTCGCTGCGCAGGGACTCGACGACCAGGTGCCGTCCCGACTCGCGGCAGCGCAGCGTCGCGCCGCCCTGGACCCCCGCGACGTAGGCGGCGCTCGGCTCGTAGTACAGCAGGCCGATGATGAACGAGCGCGCGCCGGCCAGGCTGCGCGCCGACAACTGCGGCCGGTAGTTCAGCTCGTTCACGACCTGCAGCACCAGGGCGCGCGTGTCGGGGTGGACCGTGCTCTCCTTGTTCATGACCCGCGACACGGTCTTGATCGACACGCCTGCCTTCTTCGCGACGTCGACGATGGTGGGCGGTGCGCCCGCGCGCTTGCTCAAGTGCGGCCCTCTCTCTTGTGCGTTCGTGTTCGAGGCGTCGGCGCCGCCTGCTGTCGCGCCGCCGGACGGGCCCCAATGTGCCACAAGCGCGGCGGCAAGGTCGCGGACAGCTCCGTGCGGTCGCCGGAATCCTCGCCTCGGGCGACCCGCTACAAAACGAAACACGGCGATACGGCAGCGAAAGCATCTCGCGGACGCGATGGCGCGTAATGAGCCCGTGCCGCTCCACCGACCGGCGCCACCCAACGAAGGAATCACCATGAAGACCTGGCTCAAGAGAACCCTGATCGGCGTCGCCGCCTGCGCCGCGGTCGCCGGCAGCCTCGCGGCCTATTCGCAAGCGCCCGCCGACCCGGCGGTCCGCGAGGCGCACATGCTCGAGCATGTCGGCAAGCGCCTGAACCTCGACGCCAACCAGTCGGCCAGGCTCAAGGCGCTGGCCGACCTGCTGCACGCCCAGCACGCGGCGGGCGGCGACCTGCACCGGCGCGTCCAGGCGCTGTTCGCGGGCAACACCTTCGACCGCGCCGGCGCGCAGCAGCTGGTCAGCGAGAAGGTCGCCCAGGTGCAGGCGAGCGGCCCCGCGGTGATCAACGCCGTCGGCGACTTCTACGACAGCCTGAACGCCACGCAGCAGCAACAGGTGCGCGACTTCATGGCCCGCGCCCACCACCACGGCATGTGGATGCACCACCACGGCGCCTCGGCGCCGGCGGGCAACTGAGCGCGTCTGCACGCGCTGCATAATCGCGTGCGCGTCCCGCGAAGCGCGCTGCGGGCCCTGGCGCTGCCGCTCGCCCGCGTCCAACGAGGCACGGGCAAGCGGCGGATCCGGCTCCGCCGGCGCCGCACGCCTGCCGGGGCCGCAAGCGGCCTGGCGTTCGCCAGGCGACAGGCCGTCCACTGCACGGCCTGTGTCCGGGCTCGCCCCCTCGGGGACGGGCAGCGCCAGCGACCGTGGAGGTCAACAATTTGCGTCGGATATTGATGATCGACGACGACGCGCTCCTCGCCGCGCCGCTCGCCACCTACTTCAAGCGCTTCGACTTCGAGCTCGACAGCGCCACGCGCCCCAGCGAGGGCCTCGCCCGCCTGCGCGCGCAGCCCTACGACGCCGCCATCCTCGACGTGATGCTGCCGGAGATGGACGGCTTCGAGCTGTGCCGCACGATCCGGCGCGAGAGCGACATCCCCATCGTCATGCTGACCGCCCGCGGCGAGGTGATGGATCGCATCGTCGGCCTGGAGATCGGCGCCGACGACTACATCCCCAAGCCGTTCGAGCCGCGCGAGCTGCTCACGCGCATCCAGACCGTGCTGCGGCGGGCGCGCGGGCCGGCGGCCGCTGCGCAGAAGCTGGTGTTCGACGGACTCGAGATCGACCTCGAGCGCCGCCAGGTGCTGCGCCAGGGCGAGCTGGTCGAGCTCACCGGCACGGAGTTCGAGCTGCTCGCGATGCTCGCGCGCTCGCCGCAGAAGGTCTTCCACCGCGACGAGATCCTCAACCGGCTGCGCGGGCAGGACGCCGAGCTCTACACGCGCGCGGTCGACATCCTCGTGAGCCGCCTGCGCAGAAAGCTCGAGCCGCTGGACTGCATCAAGACGCTGCGCAACGCCGGCTACGCGTTCGCGGGGGGACATGCCTGAACGCGCCGACGCGCGCGGCCGGCGGCTGCTGTTCCCGTCGCTCGGGGCGCGGCTGGTCGGCCTGTTCCTCGTGCTCGCGGTGGCGGTGGCGATCACCTTCCTGATCGGCCGCAACATGATGCAGCACCTGGGCTGGCGCGAGTACCTGCGGCCGCTCGTGGCCAACTACACCGACATGCTGGTCTCGGAAATCGGCTCGCCGCCGGACATCGAGCGCGCGCGCCTGCTCGCCCAGCGCCTGCCGCTGCACATCCGCATCGACGGGCCGGACATCGACTGGGACTCCGCCGACGAACCGCCGCCTTCCGCGCCGGCCGCGCGCCCGGGGCCGCGGCACCCGGTCGTCACGCTGCCGGACGGCGC
>DASVLN010000376.1:0-10728 GCA_036384855.1 Burkholderiaceae bacterium
GCGAGGCGGGCGCTCCACGCGGGATCGGCGTCGAAGCGCGCGCGGCCGGTCAGCGGCACCTCGAAGCGGGGAAACAGCGGAGAGGCGTCCATGTCGTGCTGCAGCAGCGTGCGCGCGACGACGATGTCCCCCGTCCGCACGCTCGCGCCGATGCCGCCGGCCACGCCGGTGAACAGCAGCGCGCTCGCGTCGAACGCGTCCAGCAGCATCGACGCCGTGGTCGCGGCGGCGACCTTGCCGATGCCGCAACGCACGAGGACGACGTCGTGGCCGTCGAGGCGGCCGATCAGGAAGTCGCGGCCGGCGCGGCGCTCGACGCGCACGCCGGCCAGGCACGGCTGGATCGCGGCGATCTCCTCGTGCAGCGCGCCGACGACGGCCAGGCGCGTCAACGCGCGGTCTCCGGCCTCGCCGGCGGCGCGGATCCCGGGGTCATCGCGCCGCGACCGTCACTCGGTCGCGCCCAGCTGCCTGCGAAAGCGCAGCGCCGGCTCCTCGCCGTGCACCTTGCGGATCTGCTCGGCGAATTCGAGGGCGACGCTCTGCAGGCCCTCGAGGTTGGCGCAGCCCTCGATCTTGAGGATCAGCCGGTAGCCCTTGATGAGGCCGAAGCGCTCGCGGGCCTCGTGCGTGAGCAGCGTGTACAGCGCGTCGTACGACCATTCCCGGATGGCCTGCGCCAGGGTCACGCGCTGCGGGCCGGAGGGACGCGGCGCGTCGGTCGCGACCGCGACGAGCCCCGCGGAGAGCAGCTGGTCGAGGTCGGCGCGCGTGGAGCCGAGCACCTTGGCGATCCACGCCTCGCCGGTACAGGAGGCGTCGATGACCATGAGCAGGTTGCGCGCCGGGCGCGACAGCTGCAGGCTGCGATTTCGGATCTCGGCCTTGCCGGCCTCGGTGCGGACGTAGGTGTCCGCGCGCGTCATCGTCATCATCATGGTTCCAACACGTCAGCGCCGGCAGGAGGCGCACGCCCGTCAGGCGGGCTTTCTGTCCCGCAGCTCGCGCCGCAGGATCTTTCCTACCGGGGTCTTCGGCAATTCTGTCCGGAACTCAATGAAGCGCGGCCGCTTGTAACCTGTAAGATTTGTTTCACACCAGGCCTTGACCTTGGCCTCGTCGACCGCCGCGTCCTTCCTGACGATCACCACCTTGACCGCCTCGCCGGTCTTGTCGTCGGGCACGCCGACGGCGGCGCACTCCAGCACCCCGGGCAGCAGCGCGACGACGTCCTCGACCTCGTTCGGGTACACGTTGAAGCCCGAGACGAGGATCATGTCCTTCTTGCGGTCGACGATCTTGAAGTAGCCGCGCTCGTCGACCTCGCCGATGTCGCCGGTGCGGAAGAAGCCGTCGGCCGTCATGACCTTGGCCGTCTCGTCCGGGCGCTGCCAGTAGCCGGCCATCACCTGCGGGCCGCGGATGGCGATCTCGCCGCGCTCGCCCGGCCCGACCTCGTTGCCGTCGTCGTCCAGCAGCACGACGTCGGTGTCGGGCATGGGCATGCCGATGGTGCCGCTGTAGGCCTTCGATTCGACCGGGTTGCAGGTCGCGGCGGGCGAGGTCTCCGACAGGCCGTAGCCCTCGCAGATCGAGCAGCCCGTCTTCTCGAGCCACAGCTGCGCCGTCGCCTGCTGCACCGCCATGCCGCCGCCGACGGACAGCACGAGGCTCGACCAGTCGACCGTGCCGAAGTCCGGATGGTTGGCCAGCGCGTTGAACAGCGTGTTGACCGCGGGCAGGCTGTGGAACGGCTGGCGGCGCAGGTCCTTCAGCATCGACGGGATGTCGCGCGGGTTGGCGACCAGCAGGTTGCAGCCGCCGATGCGCATGCCCAGCATCATGTTCGTGTTGAAGCCGAAGATGTGGTACAGCGGCAGCGCACAGATCGTCAGGATCTGCTCGCCCGCCTTGGCCTTGGCGAGCGCCGGCTGGTACCAGGCGTGCGACTGCAGCACGTTGGCGACCAGGTTGCGGTGCAGCAGCACGGCGCCCTTGCTGACGCCGGTGGTGCCGCCGGTGTACTGCAGCACGGCGACGTCGTTCGGGCCGACCTTCACCGGCCGGAAGGTCGCGCGCAGGCCCTGCGCGAGCGCGTCGTTGAAGCGCACCGCGCCGGGGATGCGGAAGGCAGGCACTTCCTTCTTGATCGTGCGGTAGGCGAAGTTGGTGACCAGGCCGCGCAGGCCGCCCAGCATGTCGCCGATCGACGCGAGCACGACCTTCTTCGTCGGCACCTCGTGCATCACCTGCTGCAGCGTGGTCGCGAACTTCTCGAAGACGACGATCGCCTTGGCGCCCGAGTCCTTGAGCTGGTGCTCGAGCTCGCGCGGCGTGTACAGCGGGTTGACGTTGACGACGACCAGGCCCGCGCGCAGCACCGCCGCGACGGCCACCGGGTACTGCGGGATGTTGGGCATCATCAGCGCGACGCGGTCGCCCTGCGCGAGGCCCAGCGTCTGCAGGTAGGCGGCGAAGCGGCGCGACAGCTCGTCGATGCGCGCGTAGCTGAAGTCCAGGCCCATGAACTTGAACGCGGGCCGCTCGGCGTACTTCTTGAAGCTGTTGTCCAGCAGCTCGACCAGCGAGGCGTACTCGCTCGCGTCGACGTGCTGCGCCACGCCGGCGGGGTAGTTCTTCAACCAGTTGCGTTCCATCTTGTCTCCGGGGGCTCGCCCGTCCAGGGGCTGTTCGTATGGCAGTGAAGCGAAGGAAGGGATTCTGCCGCGCCACGCCGCGGCGCGTTCACGGCCGCGGCGTCGCGGCGGTCATTCGACGGCCTTGAGCATGTCCTCGACCACCTTCTTGGCGTCGCCGAAGACCATCATCGTCTTGTCCATGTAGAAGAGCTCGTTGTCGAGCCCGGCGTAGCCGGCGGCCATGGAGCGCTTGTTGACGATCACCGTGCGGGCCTTGTAGGCCTCCAGGATCGGCATGCCGTAGATCGGCGAGCCCTTGGTGAGGGCGGCCGGGTTCACCACGTCGTTGGCGCCGAGCACGATGGCCACGTCGGCCTGCCCGAACTCGCCGTTGATCTCGTCCATCTCGAAGACCTGGTCGTAGGGCACCTCGGCCTCGGCCAGCAGCACGTTCATGTGGCCCGGCATGCGGCCGGCCACCGGGTGGATCGCGTACTTCACGCTCACGCCCTTGCTCGACAGCTTGGCCGCGAGCTCCTTGACCGCGTGCTGCGCGCGCGCGACCGCCAGGCCGTAGCCCGGCACGATGATCACGCTCTCGGCGTTGCCGAGGATGAAGGCCGCGTCGTCGGCGCTGCCGCTCTTGACCGGCCGCTGCTGCGCGGCACCGGTCGCCGCCGTGCCCGGCTCGGCGCCGAAGCCGCCCAGGATCACGTTGAAGAACGAGCGGTTCATCGCCTTGCACATGATGTAGCTCAGGATCGCGCCCGAGCTGCCCACCAGCGAGCCTGCGATGATCAGCATCGCGTTGTCCAGCGAGAAGCCGATGCCCGCGGCCGCCCAGCCCGAGTAGCTGTTGAGCATCGACACCACCACCGGCATGTCGGCGCCGCCGATCGGGATGATGATCAGGACGCCCAGCACGAACGCGAGCGCGAGCATGAGGCCGAAGGCGGCCGCGTTCTCGGTGGCGACGAAGGTCGCCCCCAGGCCGATCGTCACGATCCCGAGCACCAGGTTGAGCAGGTGCTGGCCGGAGAAGGTCACCGGCGCGCCCTGGAACAGCCGGAACTTGTACTTGCCCGACAGCTTGCCGAACGCGATCACCGACCCCGAGAACGTGATCGCGCCGATCGCCGCGCCCAGGAACAGCTCGAGCCGGTTGCCCACCGGGATCGCCTCGCCGCGCGCGAGCCCGCGCTCCAGCGCCCAGGGCTCGGCCACCGCCGCGACCGCGATGAAGACGGCGGCCAGGCCGATCATCGAGTGCATGAAGGCGACGAGCTCCGGCATCTTGGTCATCTCGACGCGCCGCGCCATGACGGTGCCGGCCGTCCCGCCGATCAGCAGCCCCAGCACCACCCAGCCGAGCCCCAGCGGCGAATGCGCGAGCGTGGCGATCAGCGCCGCGGTCGTGAAGACGGCGATCGCCATGCCGGTCATGCCGAAGACGTTGCCGCGGATCGACGTCGTCGGATGCGACAGGCCCTTGAGCGCCTGGATGAAGCACACGCTGGCGACCAGGTACAACAGGGTGACGAGATTGAGAGTCATGGCGAAGCCTCCGGCCTGTCGGCCTGCAGTGCGAGCGCGCTCCGGACCGGCGGGCGGGCGCTCATGCTTGTCGATCCTTGTGCAGTTTCTCGATCGCCGCGGCGAGCAGGCCGACCACGGAATCCGTCACGCCCATCGCGCCGGCCAGCAACAGGCCGGCGATCAGCGCCAGCGGCAGCCGGCCGATCGGCTGCGGGCCGAGCTGGCGCAGCGCGTACAGGAAAAGCGCCACCGCGGCGACGAGCCGCACGACGCGCCAGAACGGCCCGCGCCCCGGCGGCGGGCGCTCGTCGCCGCGGAGGTCGGTCACGAAGCGTCCTTGGCGGGCGGACGCTCCTTCTTCCGGAACATCTCCAGCATCCGGCGCGTGACGAGGAAGCCGCCGAACACGTTGACCGCCGCCAGCGCCACCGCCAGCACGCCCATCGTCTTGGCGAACCAGCCCTCGGTCATCGAGGCCGCGAGCATCGCGCCCACGATCACGATCGCCGAGATCGCGTTGGTCACCGCCATCAGCGGCGTGTGCAGCGCGGGCGTCACGTTCCAGACGACGTGGAAGCCGACGTAGATCGCCAGCACGAAGATGATCAGGTTGACGATGGTGGGAGAGACGATGTCCATCGGGAGCTCCTCGTGTGGTCAGGCGCGCCGAACCTCGCCCTCGTGGGCGACGAGGCAGGCCGCGACGATGTCGTCCTCGAGGTCGAGCTTGAAGCCGGCCTCCTTGGTCGTCACCAGCTTCAGGAAGTCGAGCACGTTGCGCGCGTAGAGCGACGACGCGTCCGCCGCGACCAGCGCGGGCAGGTTGGTCTCGCCGACGATGGTCACGCCGTGCCGGATGACGGTGCGCCCGGCCTCGGTGAGCGGGCAGTTGCCGTCGCTGCCCGCCGGGCCGCGGCCCGCGGCGAGGTCGACGACGACCGAGCCCGGCTTCATCGCGCGCACCATGTCCTCGGTCACGAGCACCGGCGCCGCGCGGCCCGGGATCAGGGCGGTGGTGATCACGACGTCCGCCTGCGCGACGCGCTTGGCGACCTCGAGCTTCTGGCGATCCAGCCAGGACTGCGGCATCGGCCGGGCGTAGCCGCCGACGCCCTCGGCCGCCTCCTTCTCCTCGGCGGTCTCGTAGGGCACGTCGATGAACTTCGCGCCGAGCGACTCGACCTGCTCCTTCACGCTCGGGCGCACGTCCGAGGCCTCGATGACGGCGCCCAGGCGCTTGGCGGTCGCGATCGCCTGCAGGCCGGCGACGCCGACGCCCAGCACGACCACGCGCGCCGCCTTGATCGTGCCGGCCGCGGTCATCAGCATCGGGAACAGGCGCTGGTACTTGTCGGCCGCGATCATCACGGCCTTGTAGCCGGCGATGTTGGCCTGCGACGAGAGCACGTCCATGCTCTGCGCGCGCGTCGTGCGCGGGGCGGCTTCGAGCGCGAAGGCCGTCAGGCGCGCGGCGGCCAGGCGCTGCAGGCCCTCGCGGTCGAACGGGTTGAGCATGCCGACCACCACCGCGGCCGGCTTCATGAGGCCCAGCTCGTCGGCCTGCGGCGCGCGCACCTTCAGCACGAGCTCCGCCCCGAGCGCCGCGGCGCGGTCGACGATGGACGCGCCCGCGGCGACGTAGGCCTCGTCGGTGGCGCTGGCGGCCAGGCCGGCGCCCGACTGCACGCGCACCGCGTGGCCCGCGGCCGCGAGCTTCTTCGCCGTCTCGGGGGTGACGGCGACGCGCGTCTCGCCGGCCGCGGTCTCCAGCGGAACTCCGATCAACATGCCAGTCTCCTCGCCAACGACGTCTTCCGTGGGGATGCGATGCCCGCCGCGCGGGCAAAGTGCCGTGCAGCTTACACAAGAACGCGCCGGCGTTTCAGTGGTGCCCGTCTACTCGCGGCAACAGCCCGCGGCGGGCGGCGCCGCTTTCGCTGGCGGCGGCGCGGCGCCGACGCCACAATCGCCGTCCATGGCAAAAGAGCGCTGGAAGCCGAGCGTCACCGTGGCGGCCGTCATCGAGAAGGACGGGCGCTACCTCATGATCGAGGAGATGACCCGCGACGGCCTGCGCCTGAACAACCCCGCGGGCGGCCTCGAGGCGGGCGAGTCGATCCTGGAGGGCGCGATCCGCGAGGCGCTGGAGGAGACCGCCTGCCACTTCACGCCCGAGGCGCTGCTGGGCGTCTACATGGCGCGCAATCCCGACACCGCGCGCGGCCCGGGCGTCACCTACGTCCGCTTCGCCTTCTGCGGCAGCGCGAGCGATCCGGTGCCGGGGCGGGCGCTGGACTCCCCCATCGTGCGCACGCTGTGGATGACGGCCGACGAGATCGTCGCCGCGCGCGACCGCCTGCGCGGCCCGCTGGTGCTGCAGTGCATCGAGGACCACCGTGCCGGCCGCCGCCTGCCGCTGGACGCGATCCACACCCATGCGAGCGTCGCCAACCCCGACCCCGCGCAGGCGACGGCCGAGCCGGACGACCCGCCCGCGGGCGCCGCCGCGCCCTGAGGCCGCGCCCCAAGCCCTTGCGGCCGGCCCGCGCGCCGCGTTTTCCTAGAATGCGGGAATGAGTGCGATGCGCGTGGTGGTCGGCCTGTCCGGCGGGGTGGATTCGGCCGTGACGGCGCACCTGCTCAAGCAGCAGGGGCACGAGGTCGTCGGCATCTTCATGAAGAACTGGGAGGACGACGACGACGACGAGTACTGCTCGTCGCGCCAGGACTTCCTCGACGCCGCCAGCGTCGCCGACGTGCTGGGCATCGAGATCGAGCACGTCAACTTCGCCGCCGACTACAAGGACCGCGTCTTCGCCGAGTTCCTGCGGGAGCACCGCGCCGGCCGCACGCCCAACCCGGACGTGCTGTGCAACGCGGAGATCAAGTTCAAGGCCTTCCTCGACCACGCGATGCGCCTGGGCGCGGACAAGATCGCCACCGGCCACTACGCGCGCGTCCGCCTGAACGCGGCGACCGGACGGCACGAGCTGCTCAAGGGCCTCGACCCGGCCAAGGACCAGAGCTACTTCCTGCACCGCCTGAACCAGTCCCAGCTCGCGCAGACGATGTTCCCGGTGGGCGAGCTGCGCAAGACCGAGGTGCGCCGCATCGCCGACGAGATCGGCCTGCCCAATGCGAAGAAGAAGGACTCGACCGGCATCTGCTTCATCGGCGAGCGCCCGTTCCGCGAGTTCCTGAACCGCTACCTCGCCCACGACCCGGGCCCGATCCTCGACGACCGCGGCCGCAAGCTGGGCGAGCACGTCGGCCTGAGCTTCTACACGCTGGGCCAGCGCCAGGGCCTGGGCATCGGCGGGGTGAAGGACAAGCGCGGCGAGCGCGGCGGCGGCGACCACGCGCCCTGGTTCGTGGCGCGCAAGGAGCTCGCGACCAACACGCTGCGCGTCGTCCAGGGGCACGACCACCCGTGGCTGCTGTCGCGTCGCCTCACCGCGACCGACCTCGCCTGGTGCGCCGACCTGCCGCCGGCCCCCGGCGTGCTGGCCGCCAAGACCCGCTACCGACAGGCCGACGCCGCCTGCACGCTCGAGCCGCCAGCCGAGCCCGGCAGCATCACGCTCGACTTCCCCCTGCCGCAGTGGGCGGTCACTCCGGGGCAGTCGGCGGTGCTGTATGAGGGCGACGTCTGCCTCGGTGGCGGCGTCATCGACTCGGCGGTGACCGAAGGCTGACGGCTGTCACCTGCGCGGCGCCCGTCGGCGTCCCTTCATGGCATGCTCCGCCACCGCTCAACCGTGCCGGAGGAGGAATCGCCATGCTCGCCCAGGTCGCCAACGTCGCCGTCGCGCTCATCGCGGCGCTGCACGTGTACATCCTCGTGCTCGAGATGTTCCTGTGGACGACGCCCCGCGGCCGGCGCGCGTTCGGGCTGACGCCGGAGTTCGCGCAGCAGAGCAAGGCGCTCGCGGCCAACCAGGGGCTCTACAACGGCTTCCTCGCGGCCGGGCTCGCCTGGGGCCTGTGGCAGGGCCCGGCGGGCGTCGCGACGACGCTGTTCTTCCTCGGCTGCGTCCTGGTGGCGGGCGTGTTCGGCGCCGCGACGGCCAGCCGCAAGATCCTGTTCATCCAGGCGATCCCGGCGGCCATCGCCATTGCACTCGTACTGCTGGCACCGTCGCGCTGAACGCGCTTAGTCGAATTTCGCGCTTGCTCGTGCGCTTCGACTTGTTGCGCATGTAGAGGCCAATTCCATAATTGCGGGACGCATAACGAACCGGCGATCCGTCCGCCGCGCGTCCCATGAACTTCCAGCAACTGCGCTCCGTGCGCGAAGCCGTGCGCCGCGGCTTCAACCTCACCGAGGTCGCCCAGGCGCTGCACACCTCGCAGCCGGGCGTCAGCCGCCAGATCCGCGAGCTCGAGGACGAGCTGGGCATCGAGATCTTCGTGCGCGTCGGCAAGCGCCTGACCGGCCTGACGCAGCCCGGGCACGCCGTGCTGCCCTGGGTCGAACGCCTGCTGCAGGACGCCGAGAGCCTGCAGCGCGCCAGCGAGGAATTCACCCAGGGCACCACCGGCGTCCTGAGCATCGCCGCAACGCACTCCCAGGCCCGCTACGCCTTGCCGACCGCGGTGCGCGACTTCCGCGCGGCGCATCCGAACGTCCAGCTGCAGCTGCACCAGGGATCGCCCGAGCAGATCGCGCAGATGCTGCTGACCGGCACCGTCGACATCGGCATCGCGTCGCACCTGCTGGCGGAGCGGCCCGAGCTGGTCGCCCTGCCCTGCTACCGCTGGACGCATTCGATCGTCGTGCCCGAGGGCCATCCGCTGCAGGCCGACGGCAACGTGACCCTGGAACGGCTCGCGCAGTACCCCATCATCACCTACGACACCGGCCTGACCGGCCGCTGGAGCATCGACGCCGCGTTCAAGCGCGCCGGCCTGCGGCCCGAGATCGTGCTGACCGCGATGGACGCCGACGTCATCAAGACCTACGTCGACCTCGGGCTGGGCGTGGGCATCCTGGCATCGATCGCGATCGACGAGGACTTCCCCGCCCGCCTGCGCGCGATCGATGCGCGCAACCTGTTCTCGATCAACACCACCAGCGTCGCGGTGCGCCGCGGCGGGCTGCTGCGCGGCTTCGCCTACGAGTTCATCCAGACCTTCGCCTCGCACCTGAGCCGCGACGTCGTCGAGGCGGCGCAGCGCGCGCCCAGCGATACCGAGCAGGCGCCGCTCTGAACGCGGGCCCCGGAGCCGGCCCCCGCGCCCGATTCCCGGGCATTTTTGCGACGCTGGCGGCTCGGGACAATCCCGAAGCGGGCTCAACGCGGCCGTCCGAGCGCCGATGATGTCGTCCTGGGCCGCCGACCCCGGAGAAGGCCCGCCGCGTTCCCACCGGTCCGCCTTCATCTCCGTGACGTCCACGCAACCGCCCGCCGCCCGGCCCGACCCGGGGCTCCGTCCCGACCGGGTCGCGGACCCGGCACGCCTGCTCGAGCACGCGACCTGGCTGCTGTACATCGACGGCCGGCGCGCCGGCGAGCTCGGCGTGCAGGTGCTGGAGGCGACCGCCCGCGAGCCGACGCACCGCCTGCGCGGCGACGCCTGGTGGCACGTCGCCTACTCGAAGCTGCGCGCGGCCGAGGTCGAGGCCGCGCTGCAGGCCAACGAGCAGGCGCGCGCCTGCTACCTCGCGCACGACGACCAGCGCGGCCTGCTGATGTGCGACGAGGTCGACGGCCTGTACCTGCGCTCGCGCGGCCGGCTGCAGGAGGCGCTCGAGCTGCACCTGCGGATCTCGGCGCGCACCGATGTCGCCCGCACGCCCGACGACCTCTACATCACCCACAACTCGCGCGCGCTCACGCGCAAGCAGCTGGGCCAGAGCGACGCGATGCTGCTGGACTTCTACCAGGCGCTCGCCGCGGCCCAGACCTGCGAGTCGCCCGGCCCGAACATCAACGCGCTCGTCAACCTCGGCGGCAGCCACGGCGACCTCTACAACCTGACCGAGGCGCAGACGCTGTCCGAGCGGGTGCTCGACCTCGCCGAGGAGGCCGGCGCGTGGAACGCGTTCGCGGTGGCGGCGTTCAACCTGATGCAGGCCTGCGACGGCCTGGGCGCGCGCGAGCGCTGCGCCGACGTGCTCGCGCGCCTGCGCCGCAACGAGGTGCACATGCCCGCGGGCATCCTGCGCCAGAACGGCCCGTGCATGGCCATCGCCCACCTGTGCGCCGGCGATCTCGAGGGCGCGCAGGCCTGGCTGGACCTCGGCGCCACCGCGCCCTTCGCGGACGGCGACGGCAAGACGGACTTCGCGCGCGCCCGCGCCTGCACGTTGATGGCGCTGGGCCGCGACGCCGAGGCGCGCGAGGTCGTCGAGGCGCGCATCGCGGAGTGCGCCCACTCGACTTTCCACGATCCGCCCTACACGCGCATGCGCCTGCTGCAGGCGGCCACCGACGCCTGCGAGCGCCTGTACGACACCGCGGCCGCGCTGCGCTACCTCCACGAGGTGCACGCGCTGTACGAGCAGCTGGTCGGCCGCAGCTCGCGCGCCGGCTTCATCGCGGCGCAGGCC
>DASVLN010000377.1:0-8132 GCA_036384855.1 Burkholderiaceae bacterium
GCCGGCCCGGGGCTTGACGATGCTCAAGCCTGCGGGCGCCCTGCGGACCAAGACTCGGGCTCCCACCGAGATCCACCACCTGCCGAGGATCGCTCCATGTTCCGCTCGCATTGCCGGCTGCGCCTCGCCATCGCCATCGCGTGCATCGGTCTCGCGGCGGGTTGCGCCTCGCCCGGCGACGATCTCCGGCAAGCGCGCGCGGCGCACGACATCGTCAATCGCGCCACGGTCACGATCGCGACGCTGGCCGAGCCGGGCGCGCGCCCGGAGCTGCGCACCGCCCTGCACGACGCCTGCGCCGTGCTGATCTTCCCGCACGTCGCGACGGTCGATTTCATCGCCGGCGGATCGGCAGGCGCGGGCGTGCTGCTCGTCCGCGATGCCGGCTCGCAGCATTGGGTGGGGCCGGCGTTCTATGCGATCGACCAGCTCGACGTCGGGGCGCAGGTCGGGCTCGCGCGACGCGAAGTCGTCGTCGTCCTGCACCGATGCGACGGCCTCGCGGCGCTCGAGCGCGAGGGCGCGACGTTCAGGCTCGGCACCTCCTGGGGCATGCAGGCGGCGGAACGCGGTCCCGGCGTGGACGCCGCGCCGGGCGTCGAGGTGTTCTCGCGGACGGACGGGGTCTACGTCGGCCTCGCCCTGCGAGCGACGGCCGTCCGTCCGGACCGGCGGCTGTCCGACGCCTACTACGACCGCCCGCTGCCGGTCGCCGAGGTGCTCGCGCCCGGGCGGCCCTGCGACGAGTCGTCCCGCGAGATCCGCCTGGCCGTCGAACTCGCGGCCCGATGAGCGTCGTCGCCCGCTCCCGGGCGTGACGAGGCGGCCGATCCGCGTCCGGATTGCGCCGGCGCAACCCGCGCCGCGCGGGGCTGCGACAGATTGACGGCAGCCTGTCGCAGGAGCCCGCCATGTCCAAGGTGCTGGTCGTCTTCCACTCCCGTACCGGTTGCTGCCGCCGCCTGGCGCAGGTCCTGGGCGATACGCGTCGCTGGTCGCTCGGCGAGGTCGATTACTTCGAGCCGCCCGGCAGCTACTGGCGATGCGCCCTGGACGCCTTGACGCGCAAGGAACCGGAGATCCGCTACCAGGGCGCGAACCCGGCGACCTTCGACGTCGTGGTGCTCGTCTCGCCGATCTGGTGCTGGGGGCTGTCGCCGCCCATGCGGGGCTTCGTGCGCTCGATGCATGGCAAGCTCGACCGCGTCGCCGTGGTCTCGTGCATGGGAGGAAGCGGCGCGGCACGCGCGGTGCGCGAGGTCGAACAGCGCATCGGCCGCCGCACGGTCGCCAGGCTGGCATTGACGCAGTCGCAGGTCGAGACCGGTGGATTCGACCCTGCGCTGCAGTCCTTCGCGGACGCCGTGGAGGACGCCGCATCGGGCCAGGGGCGCAGCATCGCGCCGGCGGTCGTCGCCGGGTCGCCGACCTGACGGCCGGCGGCGAGCGCAGCGGTCGAGCCTGAGTCGCGACGGCAACGCTAGGCGCAGAGCAGCGCGGGAGCCTCGCGCTGGAACTCCGCGCACCGGTCGACCGCCCGGGGCTCGCAACGCCGCAGCGCGTGGGCCAGCAATCGGCGACGCAGCAGCGGATCGTGCCCCGCGCCGGCGACGGTGGAGGACGCGACGCCGCCCGTTGCGGCGGCGCGCTTGCGCGGCCGGCCGCCGGCGGGCCGGTCCACCGGCACGTCGTCCCGCAGCAGCAGGCCGACCTGGGCGTCGAGGAGGTTCCAGTCCTCCTCGGTCAAGTGCGACTGCGCCAGGGGCACGACGAGGCGCTCGAACACCTCGCGCCGCACGATGTGCCACTCGGTGAACATCAGCGCGAGCAGCTCGAGACGCCCGTGCATGGGCTCGCCGACCAGCTCGAAGGCGGTCACCGCCTCCTGCAGCTCCGCCAGGCGCTCGAGGTCGCGCGAACCGTCGTCCGCGCACAGGCGCGCCACGCGGCGGGGCAGCGGCGTCCGCGCCGCGATCGCGGGAAGCAGGAGCCGGCACTCGATTCCCCAGCGGGGGGAGGACATCCGCCCCCCAAGTTCGAACAACCCCGTCCGCATGCCCCGGAAGTCGGCCGCCTCGCCGGCCACCCTCGCCCTCTCGACGTGTCGCAGGACGTCGTGGAGCGAGGCTTCGGCCTCGGCGCGCAGGTTGCGGATGGTGGCGATCACGTCGGTCGGCATCGGCGGCTCCCCTTGTACGAGAGCACAGCTTCGGGCCGCGGACGCCGATCCGATTGCTTGCGCTCAATCGTCGCGCTTGCGCCCGATCAAGCGCGCGCTAGGATCTCGACCTCACACTCGGCCGCGATCGATCTCCCCAGCGGCTCGCCGACGCGCGGGCAAAGAGGATCCACGACGCCCATGTCCGACGCCGCCAGCCCGCGTTCCGAGCACGCCCCGATGCGCATCCTCATCGTCGATGACCACGCGGTCGTGCGCGAGGGCCTGAAGCGCATGCTCGAAGCCAGCGAGCCCTCGTGGGCGATCGACGAGGCCGCCGACGCGTTCGAGGCGCTCGATCGCCTGCGCAGTCGCACCTTCGACGTCGCGATCGTCGACATCTCGATGCCCGGCATGAGCGGACTCGACTTCCTGAAGCGGGTCCGGGCGCCCCATCCCGGGCTGCGCGTGCTCATGCTCAGCATGTATGCGGAGGAGCAGTACGCCGTGCGCGCCTTCAAGAGCGGCGCCAACGGCTACGTGACGAAGGACTCCGCGACGCGCGAGCTGGTCAAGGCGATCCGCAAGGTCACCGCGGGGAACGTGTACGTCAGCGAAGCGCTCGCGCAGAGCCTGGTGCTGGGCCTGTCCGGCAACAACGGCGAGGCGCCGCACGCCCAGTTGTCCGACCGCGAGCTGGACATCCTGCGACGGCTGGCGGCGGGCGATCGACCTACGACGATCGCCAACGCCCTGCACATCTCGATCAAGACGGTCAGCACGCACAAGGCGCGCATCCTCGCGCGCCTGCAGTTGCCCAACACGGCGGCGCTGATCCGCTACGCCATGGAGCACGGACTGGCGCCGGACCTGGCCTCGGAGGCCGGCGACGGACCGGAAGACGACGACGGCGCGACGCCGGCAACGGGCGCGGCCGGTCGACGGGCATCGTCGTGACGGCCTGGCCGGACGTCCCGAGCCCCGAGTCCTCCGCGCCCGGGATGTCGATCCGCGCCCGGATCGCGCTGCTCGCCGGGGTCGTGCTGCTGCCCGCGGCCCTGGCGCTGGGCTGGCGGCTGGCCGACGAGATCCAGCAATCCCGCGACGACGCCCTGGTGACCGTCTCGCTCGTGCGCGACGACGTGGCCGAACGGGTGGCCTGGACGCTGGATCACGCGACGAAGTTGCTGGCGCACGTCGCCCGCGAGCCGGAAGTCCAGGCCGTCGACCTCGCGGCCTGCCGCTCCGCCATCCGCGCGGTTCCCTTGCTGCAGCCCTCGTTCATGCGACTGGAGTTGCGCGACGCCGCGGGCCGGCTCGTGTGCGCGACGAGCGGCGAGGACGGCCTCCTCAGCTTCTCGGACGGCGGCGCCGACCCGGCGCCCGTGGACGACCCGGGCGCGCTGGAGCCGATCGTCGATCCGGCCACGGGGCGCCTCGTCCTGCCGCTCTCGCAAGCCATCGTGGACGCCTCCGGCCGGCGACGAGGCGAGCTGCGCATGCTGCTCGACCTGCGCAGCGTGAGCGACGATCTCGCCCGCATCACGGGCGACGATGCCGTGGTCAGCGTCATCGACCGCCGCATGACGATCCTGATGCGCACGCGGCAGGGCGCGGACTTCATCGGGCGTCGAACCTCGGGCTGGGATCCCACCGCCGGACGCTCGGCCGGCTTCATCGAGGCGCGCGGCAGCGACGACGTCGAGCGCCTGTATGCGTTCTCGTCGATCCCGGCGACCGGCTGGCGCGTGTTCGCCGGCATGGCCACCGACCGGGTCTATGCCAAGTACGAGGCCGCGGTGCGGCGCACGGTCGTGCTGGGCAGCGTCGTCCTGCTGGCGGTCGTCGCGCTCGGCTGGCGCCTGGTGGCGGTCATCGCCCGTCCGGTCGCCGCGCTGCAGTCGGCGGTGCGCCGGGTCGCCCGCGGCAAGTTCGACAGCCATATCGAGGTCGCCGGCCCGCCCGAGCTCCAGGGCGTGGCGCAGGACTTCAATCGCATGGTCGACGCCCTCGCGCTGAGCCGATCGCGCCTGCAGGCGCTCTTCGACACGATGTCCGAGGCGGTCATCGCGGTCGACGAGACGCAGGTGGTCGTGACGGCCAATCCCGCGGCCGCCCGGCTGCTGGGCGTTCCGCTGCCGGAACTGGTGGGCTCGCAGCTGGAACGCTGGATTCCGCAGCGATACCGCGGCTCGCACCGCGAGGCCCACGATGCCTTCATTGCAAGCGACTCCCCGCCGCGCGACATGGGACAGCGCCCGGAGGTCAGCGCCCTGCGCGCCGACGGCGTCGAGATTCCCGTCGAAGCCTCGATCTCGTCCGTGCGCGTGCAGGGCCAACGCTTCTCGCTGGCGGTCCTGCGCGACGTCGGCGAGCGACGCAAGGCGATGGCCGCGATCGCGGCCGGCAAGGCCCTGCTCGCGGCCGCGCTCGCCAACATGAGCGACGCCGTCCTGATCCTCGACGCCGAGGGCCGCTTCCTCGCGACCAACGACGCCTTCGGCACGTTCTTCCGCCTCGACGAGCGCGAACCCCCGCCCGCGAGCATCCAGGAACTGGCCTCGCGGCTGGAGATCTCCTTCGAGGACGGCCGGCCGGTGCCCGAGGGACGAAGCGCGGGCGAGCAGGCGATCGCCGGGGAATCGGGCTCCGGCGTGCTGTATCGCCTGCGCCGGCGCGGGAGCGACGCGAGCTGGGTCGGCAGCTTCAACTTCGCGCCGATCCGCGACCACGACGGCGCCATCACCAACGCGGTCGTCACCGCGCGCGACGTGACGGCGGCGCTGGCCGCGCAACGCGAGCTCGAACGATCGCATGGCGCGCTGCGGCGCCTGGTGAATGCGCTCGACCGCTCGCAGGACGACGAGCGGCGCCGGATCTCGCGCGAGCTTCATGACGACCTGCAGCAGACGCTGGCGGCGATCGGCATCGAGGCTTCCGCGGTCCTGCGGCAGATGCCCCCGGCGGCCGCGGCGCTGCGACCGGGACTCGATCGCATCGACAGCCTCTCGCGCACCGCGCTGCGCTCGACGCGCCGCATCATCGCCGACCTGCGTCCCCAGGTGCTCGAGGAGCTCGGCCTGGAAGCGGCGCTGCGCAACATGGCCGCGGTCCATGCCAGGCACCACGAGGTGCCGTGCGAGGTCGAGATCGCGGAGGATCTCGAGACCGAGCAGCTCCCCGAGGCCCTGGCGAACTGCCTCTACCGCGTCGCCCAGGAAGCCTTGAACAACGTCGCCAAGCATGCGAACGCCGCCACCGTCCGCATCCGGCTGCACCAGACGTCGCGCGACGCCATCGTGCTGGAAGTCCACGACGACGGGCGCGGCCTGCCGCCCGGCGCCAACGCGAAGCCGCGCGCCTTCGGCCTGCTGGGCATGGCCGAGCGCGTGCATGCGCTGCAGGGGCGGCTGCGGGTGTCGCCCGGGCCCGACGGCGGCACGGTGGTCGAGGCGGAGCTGCCGCTCGATCCGGGGTCCGAAGACGACGAGGATGCCGCGGCGCAGGCGTGAGGCGGCGGCGCGTCCCATTGCAGGGCCGCGTCGCCGTGCCGGCCGCTTGCGCCCGCGCAAGCGGAGCGCCGGCCGCCGCGGCTATCGTGGGTTCGTCATGACGACGATCCCGATGCATCCCGTCGACGCCGCCTGGTTCCACATGGACGGGCCGGCGAACACCGCGGTCGTGACCGCGCTGCTCACGGCCCGGCGGCGCTTCGATCCGGCGCGCGTGAAGTCGGTGCTGGCGCGCCGGCTCGCGCCGCTGCCGGCGTTCAGGCGTCGCGTCGCGGACTCCGCCACCTGGACGGGCGCGCCGGCCTGGGCCGAGGACGCCGAGGTCGACATCGACCAGCACGTCCACCATCGCGCCCTGCCCGCGGGAGCCGATGGGCGGGACCTGCGCGCCCTGGTCGAGGATCTCGCCAGCCAGCCGCTCGCCTCGACGCTGCCGCTGTGGCAGGCCCACGTGATCGACGGCCCGGGCGCGAGCGGCGCGCTCGTGTTCCGATATCACCACTGCCTGGGCGACGGCGCCGCCATGATGGCCATCGCGCGGCAGGTCCTGGACGACGACACCGCAGCCGCCGCGGCGGCGCCGGCGCCCGTGGCGGTCGCGGGCGCGGGCGCGACGTCCGAGCCCCTCCTGGGCATCGTGCAGGCGGCCGTCGGGGGCGTCGGCGCGATCCTGCGCGATCTCGTGAAGCCCGGCGATCCGCCTTCGGCCCTCAAGGGACGGTTCACGGCGCGCCAGCACCTGGCGTGGTCCCGTCCGCTGCCGCTGGAGCCGCTCAGGACCGTCGCCCATCGGCTCGGCGCGACGCTCAACGACCTCGCCGTCGCGGCGATCGCCGGCGCCCTGCGCGGCTACCTGGTGGAGAGCGGGCAGTTCACGGACGGCGCGACGATGCGCGCGATGGTGCCGGTCAACCTCCGGCGGCCCGGCGCGCCGGCCGAATCGGCCAACGCCTTCGGCCTCGTGATGCTGGACCTGCCGATCGACCGCGCGGAGCCTCTGGAGCGGCTGCAGGAGTCGATCGCACGGATGTCGGCGCTGAAGCGGTCGCCCGAGGCGCCCGCGATGCGCGAGCTGCTCGATCTCTTCGGCCGCGGGCCCAAGGCGCTGCAGCAGGTGATGCAGGGACTGCTCGGCTCCAAGGCCAGCCTCGTCCTCACGAACGTCGCCGGCCCGCGGCAGCCCCTGCACTTCGCAGGCCGCACGATCGACCGCCTGATGTTCTGGGTGCCGCATCCCGGCGAGGAACTGGGACTGGGCGCGAGCGTCTGCAGCTACCGCGGACGGCTGACCTTCGGCATCCTCGCCGACGCCCGGCAGGTGCCCGACCCCCAGCGGATCGCCACCCTGGTCGAGCGCGAGCTTGACGCGCTGCGACGGATCGCGGCCGGCCGGCGCCGCGCGGCGACCGGGCACCCGGGCCCGGCCGGGCATCGCGCCGACGGGCGTTGACGGCGCGCAATCGCCGCGGCGGTCGCCGTTCCTATCGTGGACGGGAACGACCACTCGGGGGTGCACCATGAAGGCCGATGCTGAGCTGAAGATCGACGTCGAGGCGGAACTGGCCTGGGATCCGTCGGTCGCCTCGCCGCACGTCACGGTCGAGGTGCACGACGGCGTCGTCACGCTGGGCGGCCGCGTCGCCAGCCTGGCCGAGAAGCACGCCGTCGTGGAAGCGGCCCGGCGGATCAGCGGCGTGCGCGCGCTGGCCGTCGAGCTCGCCGTGGTGCTGCCAGGCCACGAGAAGCGCACCGACGTCGACATCGCGGCCGCCGCCAGGCAGGCGCTCGACTGGAGCACCTTCGTGCCGCGCGACCAGGTGCTGGCGATCGTGGAAGGCGGCCGCATCACGCTCCACGGCGAGGTCGACCGGCAGTACCAGCGCGCCGCCGCGGAACGCGCGGTGCGCGGGTTGCGGGGCGTGACGGCCGTCAACAACCTCATCCGCCTGGCGTCGCCCCTCAACGTGCCGGGCATCGAGCATCGCATCGCGGCCGCCCTGGAACGCCAGGCCCCCGCCGGCACGCCACCGATGCTGACCGTGCGCGTCGACGGCACGACCGTGTGCCTGCACGGGCGCGTCCGGTCCTGGGCCGAGCGCGACGCCGCGGCCGAGGCGGCCTGGTCGGCACCGGGCGTAGGCGCCGTCGTCAACGACGTCGTCGTCGCCTAGTGTCGTGATCGAGAAGTTCGTTGAACAGGTCTCGAGCGCAGAGGCGGCGTCGATGAATTCTTTCGCAATCGGGCGCAGACTAGGCGCCGCGCGCAGCGAGGCTCAATGCCTCGCGAGCACGGCAACGACGGCTGCGATCGATTTCGGAAGAATTCTTCAACGAACTTCTCGATCACGACACTAGAGGGGTGCCGCGTGGCCGGATTCGACTGGGCGTGCTGGTGGACGCTCGTGCTGGACGCCGCCGCCGCGCCGGCGCGCGATCCGGCGGCGGCGAGGCTCGCCACCCAC
>DASVLN010000378.1:0-4915 GCA_036384855.1 Burkholderiaceae bacterium
GCCGACGCTGGACGCGAAGGCCGGCAGCCCGGCCACGGGCCGCAGCTGGCCGCGCTCGTCGGTGATGCCGCGCGCGTGCAGCCAGGCCTCGAACTCGGGCGCGCGCCGCAGGCCCAGCAGGCGGCGCACGACGAGGGCGTCGTGGAACGAGGTGCTCTGGTAGTTGAGCATCACGTCGTCCGCGCCCGGCACGCCCATCATGAAGTTCAGGCCCGCGGTCGCGAGCAGCACCAGCAGCGTGTCCATGTCGTCCTGGTCGGCCTCGGCGTGGTTCGTGTAGCAGACGTCGCAGCCCATCGGCAGGCCCAGCAGCTTGCCGCAGAAGTGATCCTCGAGGCCCGCGCGCACGATCTGCTTGCCGTCGTAGAGGTACTCCGGACCGATGAAGCCGACCACCGTGTTGACCAGCAGCGGCCGGTAGCGCCGCGCGACCGCGTAGGCGCGTGCCTCGAGCGTCTGCTGGTCGACGCCGTGGTGCGCGCCGGCCGACAGCGCGCTGCCCTGGCCGGTCTCGAAGTACATGACGTCGGTGCCCGTCGTGCCGCGCGCGAGCGCGAGCGCCGCGGCATGCGCCTCGTCCAGCAGCGCGAGCGACACGCCGAAGCCGCGGTTGGCCGCCTCCGTGCCGGCGATGGACTGGAAGACGAGATCCACCGGCGCGCCCAGCTCGATCGCGCGCAGCATGTTCGTGACATGGGTGAGCACGCACGACTGCGTCGGGATCGCCTGCCCCGCGACCAGCTCGTCGAGCAGGTGCACGAGCCGCACCAGCTGCGCGACGCTGTCGGCCGCCGGGTTGATGCCGATGACCGCGTCGCCGGCGCCGTACATCAGGCCGTCGACGATGCTCGCGAGGATGCCGGCGGGGTCGTCGGTCGGATGGTTGGGCTGCAGGCGCACGGCGAGCGAGCCGGGCAGGCCGAGCGTGTTGCGAAAGCGCGTGACGACGCGGCAGCGGCTGGCGACGAGGATCAGGTCCTGGTTGCGCATCAGCTTGCTCGCGGCCGCGACCATCTCCGGCGTCAGGCCGGGCGCGAGCGCGGCGAGCGCGGCCGTCGTCGCCACGTCCGACAGCAACCAGTCGCGGAACGCGCCGACCGTGAGGTGGCGCACCGGCGCGAAGGCCGAGGCGTCTTGCGAATCGACGATCAGGCGCGTGACTTCGTCGGACTCGTAGGGCACGACCGCGTCCGAGAGGAAGCGCGCGAGCGGCACGTCCGCCAGCGCGGCCTGCGCGGCGACGCGCTCGCGCGCCGACTCGGCCGCGATGCCCGCGAGCCGGTCGCCGGAGCGCGCGGGGCTCGCCTTGGCCATCAGCTCGCGCAGGTCCGCGAAGCCGAAGACCTGGTGACCGACGGTGGCGCGGAAGCTCATCGCGCGACGATACCGTCAAGGGCGCTGTCGCGACAAGGGCGACGCGATCGCGCCGGCCGCGAATGCAGGGGCTTCCCATAGCGGCGCCGCCAATCTTCCTCAGCGGGTGCTGCTGCGTTGAAGCCAGTCAGGGCACGGCGCGCAAGCCACTGCCGTCCAGGTTCATGTCGAACCGCTGGCCGCGCTCATTGACGACGACGAGGCGCTTGCCGTCCTCGGTCAACGTCAAGCCCTTGATGAAGACGTCCTGCTTGTCTCCCTCGATACCCGGATCATGTGCAACCCTGTAGACGAGGCGCGTCCACACCAGCTCACCCGAATCGGCAAGGCGCGCCACAACGACGCCGCCGTCCTGCGCGTAGCCGAACGGCGAGCCCAGGCGAGGATCCTCGTACTTCAGGCCGCCGGCAACCAGGGGCGGCACGTCGACAGGTTCCCGGCGCTTCTTGTCGATGCCGTCGGCGGCCTGCGCGATGGTGACCACCGCCAGCGCCACGACGCCCGCGGCCATGCGAGAGATCGAGGAACGCGCCGTCATTCGGCGCGCTCGAGGCGCTCGACCGAGCGGTCGACCAGCCCCAACCGATAGCGCTCGCCGCGCTCGTCGACGATCAGCAACGCACGAGCGTCGCCGGATAGCGTCACGGCCTTGACGAAGACATCCTGCTTGTCGCTCTCGATGTCGTCGCCGTAGTCCACGACATAGACCCTTTGCGACCATACGAGTGCCCCCGTTGCCGCATCACGCGCCGTGATGAAGCCGCCGTCCTGGTGATATCCGAATGGCGTTCCATGCCGCGGAGCCTCATAGCGCAGGCCGTCGTGCTCCACGGGTTGCACATCCGCCGGCTCGCGCCGCTTCTTGTCTGCTGCCATGTGGAGTTCCAGCGTATCAGGGATTTTGAATCGATCGGATGTAGGCCGCACGCAGAGCCAGAGGCTCCTTGAGCACCTTCACTGCGGCGACCTCCGCTGGCGTCCCCCGCTCGAGGCAACGATCGGTCGACCGCCCGCCTCGTGCCGCCCGCGCACCGCGAAGACGTTCTTGCCGAGGCCCACGCGACCGATCAGAATCCGGGGCGACTTCCGACTCCCCGCAATCGGGGTCAAGTCTCGCCTGACAAATCACGAGCGACGGGACTGCCGGCGTCTTGAGCGGCGATGCGTCAACTGACCGGCGGATCGCTTGATTGCCTGGCGAGACTTGACCCCAATGTCGAAGGTAGTGAAGGGCGTCGAAGACGCGTTTCGAGCCGAACCTTAGTTTGGGAATACTGGGGAAATTGGTGTTGCGCCTCACACTCGTGGCGTCCAGGTTCGAGAGGATGGTCTGAGAATGATGGATTTCCCAAGCTTCATGCTCACGGTGTTCAGCTCAGCGGCTACGGCGGTCGCGCTGCTCGGTTGTCTCGCTTGGATGTTGCGGACGTGGCTATCGCAGAGGCTCAAGTCAGGCATCCAGCACGAATATGACGCTCGATTGGCTTCACTGAACTCCGCGCTCAAAGAACAGACCGACGCGGCATCCTCCAAATTGAACTCTTCGCTGAAGGAGCAAACTGATGCTGCGGCGTCCAGACTAAAAGCTGCATTCGACCGCGAGAGCGACAAGCTTCAACTGGTTTCGCAATCTCTGGGCGAGGCCCAGAAATCCGCCATTTCGAAGCGACTATTGGCCATTGAGAAAACCTGGCTGGCGGCGCTTCAAATCTCCGACGCGGTTCCTCCAGCAGTGTCCACACTAGATGTACTCACTGAGACAGAGATCGTCGAGGCTCACAACTACCCAAACTACCTAATGCAGTTAAATGCATTGGATGCCGTGAAGGTAAGTCGCCCTATCATGGAGTTCACGCGCAATCTTGCTGAGCAACGTCCCTACATCGGAGAGTACCTGTGGGCACTCTATGGCGTCTACCAGGCTGTTGCCCTTCGCATCATCTATCTTGTTGACGCGAGCAGGGGGGACCCAAAGAGGCGTCTCTGGAGTCAAGACAAGGTGATCCGCCAAAACATTGAGTCGGCGCTTGGCAAGTCCGAACTTGATGCCTTTGATGCTCAACTCGGCGGGAAGTACCTATGGATTCAGGACAGATTTTCGAGAGCGATCTTGAAGGCGACGGAGAAGATTATCGCGGGCAGTGAGTTCAGTGAGGCCGCATTGAGACAAGCGGAAATCATGGAGGAGCGGATTCGCCAAAGTTCTCTCGAGAAGCAGAAAAATTGATCTAGTCCACCGCTGGATAGATGTCGCCTCTGCCGCAGAAGCGGCGGGTCGGAGTAGCCGCTGTCGAACGTCGGCTTTCAGGCTGTCAGTTCTCCGCTGCAGTGAGCTGCCCTGGATCGAAAGCCCCAATTCGCACCCGCGAGCCGCGGCCCTACTGCCCACCACCCGCCGAACGCCGCGTCGTCGGCAACGCAGAAGTCCAGACCTGACGCCCGGACACGCGCCGTCCTCGATCGGAACTAACATCCGCGACGCCTTTCCCGGTCAGGCCGATCCACGGCCGTCAGGATCGGCGGCGGTGCGGCACGGCGTGCCGATCATTTTTTCAAGGGAGAACTTCAACATGAGCGCGATCGACGACCTCAGGAACGCCCTGATTTCTCATCCGGCCATCAAGGCCGTCAAGGACTGCCCGCAGGTGTCCGTCGCGGTCGGCCAGGCCATGTACGGGAAGATCCAGAGCGACGGCAAGGGCGAGGTCGTCAAGGCGGATGCGAGCGATGGCGCGCTGGCGCGTCTGCTCGGCTTCGGCGGCGCGCCCGAAGACACCACCCTGTGGCACTTCTGCACCGGCCCCGCCGTGCATCATTTCGTGGTGATCCCGGCGCAGAACGATGAGCGGCAATGGCGCTACCTGGTGCTCATGGCGTACGAGAAGACCGACGGGCCCGGGGGGAATCCGGGCTATTCCGTCAAGCAATACGTCGAACGGACCTGCAACTTGAGCGCGGGCTACAAGGACTCGTGGACGTCGAGCGACCTGGTCGTCATGCTGCGGGCCCTTTTCAGCGACCGGACGACCTGGGGACGGTATTTCCTGAACGGCAAGGATACCGAGGTGAAGGAGATCACCTGCTACAAGTACCCCGGCATCTCGGTCAAGAAGGCACTGCAGAACCTCGCGAAGGGTTGAGGCGGAGTCCTCCGCCGCCGGAGGCAGCCGGCACGCCCGGCGAATGCGTCCCTGGGAACCGTCACCGGCTCCCGCGGACCCGCCGTCCCGTCCCTGGGAGGCATTCATGGGCCCTGGGGCCAGGATGATGCCTCGGAAGGACTCGAGTTCCTGGCTTCGAGACGAGCCGCCGGTTCCGAGAGACCCATTTCCGCACCAAATTGGCGCATGCAGGGGTCTTCGCGCTGGAACGGCCGGGCCCCGGCACCCACGGACGGGTACTTCCGTGGACGAACCGCTCCCGGAGACCCATAGCCGGTTCCCGGAGACCCATCGGCAGTCCCCGGGGACCCATCGCCGGCTCCCCGAGACCCATCGCCGGCTCCCCGGCAGCCCCGGCCGCCTCGCGCGGCCCCGCGGGC
>DASVLN010000379.1:0-3795 GCA_036384855.1 Burkholderiaceae bacterium
CGGCCGCGCGCCGCGCCGACCCGATCCCGCGGCGATCTAAACTCGCGAGCGTCACGCCGCGGCCCCGCGCCGGCCCGGCGCCCTCTGCAGGAGAGCCCATGTTCGACCACGTCGTCTTTGGAGTCCGCGACTACGCCGCCAGCAAGGCGTTCTACCTCCAGGCCCTCGCGCCGCTGGGCCTCGAGGTCGTCGCGGAGGGGCCGCTCGGCCTCGAGATGAGCGCCGACGGCAAGACCTCGCTGTGCATCTTCCGCACCGACGAGAAGCCGGCGCACCTGCACCTGGCGTTCCGGGCCGCTGATCGCGCGCAGGTCGACGCCTTCCACCGCGCCGCGCTGGCGGCGGGCGGCACGGACAACGGCGCGCCCGGCCTGCGTCCGCGCTACCACGCGAACTACTACGCCGCGTTCGTGATCGATCCCGACGGGCACAACGTCGAGCTCGTCTGCCACGAGCCCGCGGCCTGAGCGAGGGCCCTGGCGAAGTCGGCCCGGTCGCACGCGGGCTCTCGCGGCCTTGCGCCGCGGCGAACGCCAGCGCGACAATCGCCGCTTCATCGAATTGAGGAAGAAGCGCATGGCGTGGTTGCTGCTGGTCGTCGCCGGCCTGCTCGAGACGGGCTGGGCCATCGGGCTGAAATACGCCGAGGGGTTCACGCGCCCGGTGGTCAGCGCGCTGACGCTGGCGGCGATGGTGCTCAGCGTCGTGCTGCTGGGCATCGCGATGAAGTCGCTGCCGGTGGGCACGTCCTACGCCGTGTGGGTCGGCATCGGCGCCGTGGGCACCGCGATCCTCGGCATGGTGCTATTCGCCGAGCCCGCCTCCGCGGGGCGCCTCGCGAGCCTCGCGCTGATCGTCGCGGGAATCGTGGGCCTCAAGCTGACGAACGCCGGCTGATCAGCGCAGCTCGACCCACATCGGCGCGTGGTCGCTGGGCTTGTCGCGTTCGCGCTGGTCGGCGTCCACGCCGCAGGCGGCCAGGCGGGCGCGCAGGCCGGGGCTGAGCAGCACGAAGTCCATGCGGAAGCCGGCATGGCGCCGGAACGCGGACTCGTCGACCCAGAAGGTGTAGAGCTCGCGCCGCCCGGCCGGGTGCAGACGGCGCGCGCTGTCGACCCAACCCTGCGCCAGGAGGCGCTGCCAGGCCGCGCGCGTCTCGGGCTGCAGCACCGCGTCGAAGCGCCACGAGCCGGCGTTGTAGATGTCCTCGTTGGTCGGGACGACGTTGAAGTCGCCGCACAGCACGACGTCGCGCTTGCCGTCGACGAGCGACGCCGCGTGGGCGATGAAGCGTTCGAACCAGCGCAGCTTGTAGTCGAAGTTGTCGCTCGGCACCGGATTGCCGTTGGGCAGGTAGACCGACGCGACCCGCAGCGGGCCGACGTCGACCTCGAGGTAGCGCGCCTGGCCGTCGGCGTCGTCGCCGGGCAGCCCGCGCCGCACCTCGCGCGGCGCGTCCGCGCGCGAGAGCACCGCCACGCCGTGATGCCGCGGCTGTCCGTGCCACAGCGCGCGGTAGCCGGCGGCCTCGATCGGCTCGTGCGGGAAGGTCGCGTCGCCGGTCTTGATCTCCTGCAGGCAGGCGACGTCGGGCGTCGTCTCGTCCAGCCATTCGAGCAGCCGCGGCAGGCGCCCCTTGACGCCGTTGACGTTGAACGTGGCGATCCTCATGGCCGCGAACAGCCGCCGTGGACTAATGCGGCGGCAGCACGTTGGAATGCAGCCAGAACCGCACCGTGTGCTCGACCACGCGACGGAACTGCGAGCCGTCCAGCGGCTTGATGACGAAGGCGTTCGCGCCGAGCTGGTAGCTCAGGTAGACCTCGGCCTCGCGCTGCGAGGACGTGAAGACGACGATCGGGATGCGGCGCGACTGCGCGTGGCGGCGCACCTCGCGCAGCACCTCGAGCCCGTCGACCAGCGGCAGCACGAGATCGAGCAGGATCAGCGAGGGCGCAGGCGCCGCGCCTTCGCGCTCGTAGTCCGTCTCGCGCAGGCGGGCGAGCGCGGCCTGCCCGTTCACGACGACGGTCACGGTGCAATCGCCGACGGACTCGACGGCGGACTTGGTCATCTCGGCATCGAGGGCGTCGTCTTCGACGAGCAGGACGGACTTGTTCAGCATGGCGGACGGCGATGGATGGACGACCACTGTAGCTGCGACCGCGCCGCCTGCCTGTCAGACGGCATCCGATCGCGCAGGTGCGGACAGCGCGGCGCGCAGGTAGCGGCCGGTCGGCCCGGCGCCGTCGCGCGCGACCTCGGCCGGCGTCCCGCAGGCAACGACGCGGCCGCCCGCCTCGCCCGCGCCCGGCCCCATGTCGACGATCCAGTCGGCCGCCGCGACGAGGCGCATCTCGTGCTCGACGACGACCACCGTGTTGCCGGCGTCGACGAGGCCCTGCAGCTGCGCCATCATGCGGTCGACGTCCGCGGGATGCAGGCCGGTGCTGGGCTCGTCGAGGACGTAAAGCGTGTCGCCGCGCTGCGGCCGCTGCAGCTCGGTGGCGAGCTTGATGCGTTGCGCCTCGCCGCCCGACAGCTCGGTGGCCGGCTGCCCGAGGCGCAGGTAGCCGAGGCCGATGTCGCGCAGCAGCGCGAGCGGCCTGCGGATCGCGGGCTCGCCGTCGAAGACGTCGACGGCCTCGTCGACCGTCAGCGCGAGCACGTCGGCGATGTTGCGGCCGTTCCAGCGCACTTGCAGCGTCTCGTCGTCGTAGCGCGCGCCATGGCAGGCCGGGCACGGCGCGTACACGCTGGGCATGAACAGCAACTCGACGCCGACGAAGCCCTCGCCCTCGCAGGTCGCGCAGCGCCCCTTGGCGACGTTGAACGAGAAGCGGCCGGCGTCGTAGCGCCGCTTGCGCGCGGCCGGCGTGGCGGCGAACAGCTTGCGCACCGCGTCGAACAGGCCGGTGTAGGTCGCGAGGTTGGAGCGCGGGGTGCGGCCGATCGGCTTCTGGTCGACGCGCACCAGCCGCCGCACGTGATGCGCGCCGGCATGCAGGCGGCCGCCCGTCGGCACGACGACCTCCGGCGCGCCGGCCTCGGGCTCGTCGTCGGCGTCCTCCGGCTCGCGCCCCAGGTGCGCGGCCACGAGTTCGACCAGCGCCTGGCTCACGAGGCTGGACTTGCCCGAGCCGGACACACCGGTCACCGCGGTGAAGACGCCGAGCGGAAAGCGCACGTCGAGCGCGCGCAGGTTGTTGCGCGTGACGCCGCGCAGCTCGAGCCAGGCCTTAGGCGCGCGCGGCGGCCGCGTGCGCGCGTCCGGCGGCTCGAACAGGTACTGCGCCGTGCGCGAGGCGGCGACGCCGCGCAGGCCTGCCGGCGGCCCGCTGTAAAGCACCTCGCCCCCCTGCGTGCCGGCGCCCGGGCCGACGTCCACGATCCAGTCGGCGCGGCGGATCGTGTCGAGGTCGTGCTCGACGACGAACAGCGAGTTGCCGGCCGCCTTCAGCCGGTCGAGCGCGCGCAGCAGCGCCTCGCTGTCGGCCGGATGCAGGCCCGCGGTCGGCTCGTCGAGCACGTAGACGACGCCGAACAGGTTCGAGTGGATCTGCGTCGCCAGCCGCAGCCGCTGCAGCTCGCCGGGCGAGAGGGTCGGCGTGGCACGCTCCATGGACAGGTACCCCAGGCCGAGGTCCGCGAGGGTCGCGATGCGCTCGCGCAGGGCCTGGGCGATGCGCTGGGCGGCGAGGCGCTTCTCCTGCGAGAGGTTGGGCGTGCGGCGCACGTCCGGCGCCGCGGCATGCGCCGAGCCTCCCGCCGCGACCCGGCGCGCGGTGTCGCGGC
>DASVLN010000380.1:0-4121 GCA_036384855.1 Burkholderiaceae bacterium
TCGTCCCCGCGCACGCGGCGCCCGAGCTCGGCGCGGCGCTGTGCCACTACCCGCTGCGGCGCGGCGAGCCTCTGCGCCATCCCGCCACCGAGGCCTCGGCATGACGACGTTCGGCACCGACCTGCCCGAGGGGGCGCTCGCCGAGCGGGCGTTGCCGCGGGACGCCCCGATCGTGATGCAGGCAGACGGCCTGAAGCGCTTCTACCAGGTGAGCCGCGGCCTGCTGGCGAAGCCGGCGAGCGTGCGGGCGCTCGACGGCGTCTCCTTCACGCTGCACGCGGGGCGCACGCTGGCCGTCGTGGGCGAGTCGGGCTGCGGCAAGTCGACGCTCGCGCGCGTGCTGACGATGATCGAGCCGCCCGGCGCCGGCACGCTGCGCATCGGCGGCATGGAGGTCGCCGGCGCATCGCCCGCCGAGCGTCGCCAGCTTCGCCGCGACGTGCAGATCGTGTTCCAGAACCCGTACGGCTCGCTGAATCCGCGCCAGACCGTCGGCGCGGCGCTCGCGGAGCCGCTGGCCGTCAACACGCCGATGGATGCCGCCGAGCGCGACGCCGCGGTGCGCGCGATGATGGTGCGCGTCGGCCTGCGCCCGGAGTACCACGGCCGCTACCCGCACATGTTCTCGGGCGGCCAGCGCCAGCGCATCGCCATCGCGCGGGCGCTGATGCTGCGGCCCAAGGTGCTGGTGCTCGACGAGCCCGTGTCGGCGCTGGACGTCTCGATCCGCGCCCAGGTGCTCAACCTGCTGGTCGACCTGCAGCGGGAATTCGGGCTCGCGTACGTCTTCATCTCGCACGACCTGTCGGTGGTGCGGCATGTCGCCGACGACGTGCTGGTGATGTATCTCGGCCGCGCGGTCGAGCACGGCACGCGCGCCCAGGTGTTCGCGCAGCCGCAGCATCCGTACACGCGGGCGCTGCTGTCGGCCACGCCGGTCGCCGACCCGGCGGCGCGCGAGCGGCGCGCCCAGCGTCGCATCATCCTGCGGGGCGAGTTGCCCTCGCCGTTCGCGCCGCCGCCCGGCTGCGCTTTCAACCCGCGCTGCCCGATCGCGACGCCGGCTTGCCGCGAAGCCGTGCCGCCGCTGCTGCCTGAAGACGCCGCGATGCAGCGCTTCGCCTGCATCGCGCCGGCCGAGCGGCGGCTGGACACGTCGAGCTGGGGCGCCTGAAGCGCGCAGGTCCCGGCTCGGCTGGCAGGTCGGCGAAAGGCCGTGCCGCACGGTGGAGCATCACGCGGGCCGGTACGCCGGCCTCGCGGGAAGGAAGGACATGCCGTGCCGTGCCGTCGCCGGCCGGCGGGACGTCAGGCCTGCTCGTCCTCGATCTCGTCGAGCTCGGCGTCCGGGATCTCGGCGTCGTCGATCGCGCGGTCGAACTCGGCGGTGTCGCGCGCCCCGACCTTCGGGATCAGCGGTCGGTCGAGCGGACGGTAGACCTTGCGGCTCAGGCGGTTCAGGCGTTCCGAGCGCTCGACCGCGGCCAGGATGGTGTCCGGCGAGGTGAGCATGATGAACGGGTTCGCGAGGTTCGGGGCTTGGCGCATGGTGGGCTCCTGGATCTCTGGAACAGACCCGGACATCAGGCCTCGTTCCATGGAGCGAACTCTAGGCTGCGCGACCTCGGACCTGTAGTCGGCCCCGGGCCATACGCGTTGTCGGACAATTTCTTACACATCGGTCGGCCCGCGGCGGGAACTTGCGGGGAAATCTCGACGGTCGCGCGTCAGCTCGCATCGGCTTTGAGCCGCGCGGCCAGCCGGTCTCGCCCCGCCCGGGCGGCGAAGGCCGAGGCGTCGAGGCCCTGGTCGTTCTTCGCGCTGCGGCTCGCGCCGGCGGCGAGCAGCGCGTCGACGGCCTCCTCGCTGCCGTACATCGCCGCCATCATCAGCGGCGTCGTGCCGTTGGGCGAGCGCGCCTCGATCGCCGCGCCCTTGGCGACGAGCATGCGCACGATGGCGGCGTTCCCGCCGGTCGCCGCGTAGTGCAGCGGCGACCAGCCCGCCTTGTTGACCGCCGCACCGCGCGCGAGCAGCGCGGCGCAGGCGTCCGCCTCGCTCTTGAGCGCGGCCAGCATCAGCGGCGTCTCATCGGCGTCGTTGCGGGCATCGATCTCGATGCGCGGAGATTCCCACAGCGCCTTGGCCGCCTTCAGCGACTGGCCGATCAGCGCCTGCGACAGCGCCGGCTGGCCCTTGTCGGTGCGCGTGTTCGGATCGAAGCCGAGCTCCAGCAGTTCGCCGAGGCCGGATGCGTAGTCGATCTCGATGTCGTGGAAGAACTCGTCGCGCGCGTCGGCGGGAAGCTGGCGTTTCGCGTACGCGGGCACGGTCGCGGCGAATGCGGCGGCGAGGACGAGCAGGAGGACGGGGCGGGAAGTCGCTTGGATGGGACGCATGGCTGGGTGACGCGGCGGCGCGGGTCGGATGCGGGCTCGTGGGTACCGGAGTCGACGACGATGGCAGGCGCGAGCGTCAGGCGAGCTCCGGCAAGCGCACGTCGAAAAGCCGCTCGAAGTTGTCGCGCGTCGCGTCGGCCACTTCGGCATGGGTCAGTCCCTTGAGCTCCGCGACCAGGTGCGCCACGTGCGGCACCCAGGCCGGCGTGTTGACCTTGCCCCGGTGCGGCATGGGCGCGAGGTAGGGGCTGTCGGTCTCGATGAGGCATCGATCCAGCGGCACGTAGCGCGCGATCTCGCGCAGGTCGGCGGCGTTGCGGAACGTGACGATGCCCGAGAACGAGATGTGGAAGCCGAGATCCAGCGCCGCGCGCGCGACCTCCATCGTCTCCGTGAAGCAATGAAACACGCCGCGCGACTCGCCCGCCCCTTCCTCGCGCAGGATCGCCAGCGTGTCGGCGCTCGCGGCGCGCGTGTGGATCACGAGCGGCTTGCCGGTGCGCAACCCGGCGCGGATGTGGACGCGGAAGCGCTCGCGCTGCCACGCCATGTCGGCCACGCTGCGTCCCTCGAGCCGGTAGTAGTCGAGTCCGGTCTCGCCGATGGCGATCACGCGCGGGCGCGCGGCCGCGGCGCACAAGGCCTCGATGTCGGGCTCGGCGCAGTCCTCGGTGTCCGGGTGCACGCCGACGCTGGCCCAGAGACGGTCGTGATCCAGCGCCAGGGCGTGGACGCGCTCGAATTCCTCCATCGCGGTGCAGATGCACAGCGCGCCGCCCACCTCGGCCGCGCGCATGTCCTCGAGGATCGCATGCAGGCGCTCGTGCAGTTCGGGGAAGGACAGGTGGCAGTGGGAATCGACGTACATGGCGAGGATGGAATCATGGACGCGGGCCGCGGGCGGACCGGGAGGCTGGACGGCGGCGCGCCCGAGCTGCACGGGTCGCTGCGCCCGTCGCGGCAAGTCGCCGGCCCGCGAGGCGGCGCGTCGATCCGGCGGCCGCGGCCCCGAGTCCGCGGGCGGTGGCGGACGTCAGATCGTCTGCGTCGGCTTCGACGACGAGATCGAGGTGCCGAGGATCTCCTCGATGCGCAGCTTCAGGGCGCGCGTCTTCTCGTCCTGAGGGAAGCGGACACCGACGCCCTGGGTTCGCCCGCCCGGCGCGTTGGCCGGCGTGATCCAGCCGACCTTGCCGGCGACGGGATAGCGCTGCGGATCGCCGGGCAGCGTCAGCAGGAGGTAGATGTCGTCGCCGAGCTGGTAGTCGCGCGTCGTCGGCACGAACAGGCCCCCTTCCGCGAAGATGGGCATGTAGGCCGCGTACAGCGCGCCCTTCTCGCGAAAGACGAGCTGGATGACGCTGGGCCGCGCCGAGGCCGGCGGCGGGTTGGGCATCACGGAGGGACGTTCGGAATCGACCATGCGGGCTAGTGTAGCCACTCGGCGGCGGCTTGCCGCCGCGTGAACGCGGCAATTTCCGGCTCGTTTTTCGCAGGCGACGCCCGGCGCGCACCGCCGGGCCGGTTCGCGCGCGCAGCCGCCGGCAGCCTCCGGCCGAGCGAGGGCCTTCAGCCGCGCCGGCCGCGCACCGGCGTCCAGACCGCGCGCGCCTCGGCCAGCAGGCTCTCGACCATCAGCGGCGCGTTGAACGGGTGCTCGTCGTGACGCGCGAGCCGGGCGAGCGACTGCGACCAGTCGGCGAGCCTCGTCCACGGCGCCGC
>DASVLN010000381.1:0-1927 GCA_036384855.1 Burkholderiaceae bacterium
GCGAGACCTTCACGCTGACGATGAAGGAGGTCGCCCTGCGCTCGGCCGCCGCGCCCGACGCGCCCGCGGGCGCCGCGCCCACGCTCGTCACCCGGCCGTGCGCGGTCGGATTCTCGGGCAACTACCCGCGCGCGCTCGACGGCCTGGCGCGCCTGCTGTCGCTGGACATGCGCGTGATCGACCCCGCCTGGATCGGCATGAAGCTGCGCAAGCTGCTCAACGTCGGCGAGCCGCTCGGCCACTTCATGGCGCCGGTGCCCGGCCAGCGGCGCCAGCAGGTGTGGCCGTCGACGGTCGCCTACGTCGCGCGGCTGATGATCCACCGCTACGCGATGCTGGGCGTGCTCGACGAGGACGGCTTCCCGCTGCGCGCGATGGGACTGCTCGCGCCGCCCGCGGCGGCGTCGTCGGCGGCCGTGCCCGCGCTGCGTCCGCAGGCCGGCCGCCCGTGCCCCGAGTGCGGCAACGCGACGATGATCCACAAGGACGGGTGCGACTTCTGCACGTCCTGCGGCTACGTGGGGGCGTGCGGCTGACGCTGCGCGGGGCCGCCCTCGCGCAAGCCGGCACGCACCGACCGGTGCGTTGATTTCGCCCCGCGCCTGTCGCACATTGCCGCAGCCGGGCGGATCCCGGGGAGTGGGCGGCATGGCGGGCGAGACGAAGGTGGAGTTCGTGGCGGGCGCGGAGATCGAGCTCGCGTTCGACCCGACGCTGTGCATCCATTCGCGCTTCTGCGTGCTGCAGGCGCCGGCCGTCTTCCAGGCCAACACGCCGGGCGCTTGGATCCGGCCCGACGAGATGAGCGCGCCGGCGCTGGCGGCGGTCGCGCGCAACTGTCCCTCCGGTGCCATCGCCTATCGCGCGACGGTCGCCGTGCTCGACGAGGCCGCGCCGCCCGTCAACACGATCCGGCTGCGGCAGGATGGGCCGTACGCCGTCAACGCGGCGATCCGGATCGTCGGCCACGAGCGCGCGCAGCCCGTCCATCGCCGCACGCTGTGCCGCTGCGGCGCGTCGAGGAACAAGCCGTTCTGCGACGGCTCGCACGCCGCCATCGGCTTCGAGGCGACCGGCGAGCCGCCGACCGATCCCGCGATCCGGGCGCTCGATCCGCGCGACGGGCCGCTCGTCGTCACGCCGATGCCCGACGGGCCGCTCGAGATCGCCGGCCCGGCCGAGCTGGTGAGCGGCACCGGCCGCACCATCGCCAAGACCGCCCACGCGCTGCTGTGCCGCTGTGGCGGCTCGCGCGCCAAGCCGTTCTGCGACGGCACGCACTCGCTCAACGGCTTCACCGATCGCGCGGACGGCCCGCACGCGCCGGCACCGGCTGCGGACGGCGGCGCGCAGGTGCCGACGCTGGCCGAATGGGCGGGCGGCCCGGAGGCCTTCCAGGCGCTGGCCGCCGCCTTCTACGCCAAGGTGCCGGCCGATCCGGTGCTCGCGCACGTCTTCGCGGACATGGATCGCCGCCACGTGGAGCGCGTCGGCGACTTCCTGGCCGAGGTGCTGGGCGGCCCGCCTGCGTATTCGCGGCAGGGCGGCAGCCACGTCGGGATGATCGCCCGGCATCTCGGGCGCCACATCACCGAGGCGCAGCGCGCGCGCTGGGTCGAGCTGCTCGTGGAGACGGCCGCCGAGATCGGCCTGCCGGCGGACGCCGCGTTCCGCGCGGCCTTCGCCTCGTATCTCGAGTGGGGTTCGAAGCTCGCGGTGATCAACTCCGCGCCCGGCCTCGCGAAGCCCGAGGGCGACTGGCCGATGCCCGCGTGGGGCTGGGGTCCGGCCGGCGGACCGGCGCTGGCGGATCCCCCGCCGGAGCCGTGACGGCGCGCGCCTCAGGCGCTCGCGGCCGCAAGCGCCGCGGCGAAGGCGTCGACCTCGCCCAGCACCGCCTCGCCGACGAAGCGCATGGTCTCGAGCG
>DASVLN010000382.1:0-2120 GCA_036384855.1 Burkholderiaceae bacterium
GAGGCAGCACGTCGGCACCGGCCGCCGGCGCCGACGCGGCCGCCTGAGCGCCGGCGGCGTCGGCCGGGACGGGCACCGGCGTCGACGTGCGCGTGATGTAGACGTTGGACTTCTCGTCGCGCGCCAGCTCCAGCAGCCCGCGCGCCTGCGCGTCCTCCAGGAGGTGGCTGAAGCCGCGGAAGCCGAAGTACGACTCGTTGAAGTCCGGCCGCCGGCGCTTGATCGCCTCCTTGAGCACCGAGGACCAGATCTTCGAGCCGTCGCCGCGCTCGGAGATCAGCGCCTCCAGCGTCTCGACCGCCAGCTCGACGCCCTTGGCGCGGCGCTTGAGCGTCTCCTCGCGCTTGCGTTCCTCCTCGGGCGTCGGGCCCTTCTTGCCTTCGTGCACCGGCGGCGGGTTGCCTCGGCGCGACGAGCGCACGAGGTCGTCGTAGAAGATGAACTCGTCGCAGTTGGCGGTCAGCAGGTCGGAAGTCGACTGCTTCACGCCGACGCCGATCACCTGCTTGGCGTTCTCGCGCAGCTTCGAGACGAGCGGCGAGAAGTCGGAGTCGCCGCTGATGATGACGAAGGTGTTGACGTGCGACTTCGTGTAGCAGAGGTCCAGCGCGTCGACCACCATGCGGATGTCGGCCGAGTTCTTGCCGGACTGGCGCACGTGCGGGATCTCGATCAGCTCGAAGTTGTTCTCGTGCATCGGGCCCTTGAAGCTGCGGTAGCGCTCCCAGTCGCAATAGGCCTTCTTCACGACGATGCTGCCCTTGACGAGCAGGCGCTCGAGGACGAGCTTGATGTCGAACTTCTCGTGCTGCGTCTCGCGCACGCCCAGGGCGACGTTCTCGAAGTCGCAGAACAGCGCCATGCTGGTCTGGTCGGGGGGCAGGGCCATCGGGGCTCTTTCTTGGGAGGAGTCGTCGGGCCGCTCAGAACAGCGGCTCGACCGGCAGCACCACCACGCGCGCGGAGACCGCGGCCAGGCCGCGCAGGTCGGCCAGGGCTTCGGCGAGCGTGCGCTCGGTGCAGGGATGGGTGAGCGCGACCAGGTCGGTGCGGCCGCCGTGCGCGGCCTCCTGGTGCAGGACGTCGATCGACACGCCATGCGCGGCGAGCGCGGCGGTGACCGAGGCGAGGACGCCGACCTCGTCGGCGACGTCGACGCGCAGGTAGTGCGCCGCGGGCAGCGTGGCCGGATCGACGAAGGCCGACGCGCGCACCGACGCGGGATGCCACGCCGCCACCGGGACGTGGTGGCGCGGGTCGGCGCCGTGCAGGCGGGCGACGTCGACGAGGTCGGCGACGACCGCCGAGGCCGTCGGCCGTCCGCCCGCGCCGGCGCCGTAGTGCAGCGTGGTGCCGGAGGCGTTCCCGCGCACGAGGATGGCGTTCATCTCGGCGTTGACCGCGGCCATCATGTGCGCGTGCGGCACGAGCATGGGCTCGACGCGCAGCTCCAGCCCGGCGTCGTGGCGGCGGGCGACGGCGAGCAGCTTGATGCGGTGGCCGAGCTTCTCGGCGAACCGCACGTCGCGGATGGACAGCCCGGCGATGCCGCGCATGCGCACGGCCTCCAGGCTCATCGGGATGCCGTAGGCGAGCGCCGCGAGGATCGCCAGCTTGTGCGCCGCGTCGTTGCCGTCCACGTCGAAGGACGGGTCGGCCTCCGCGAAGCCGCGCGCCTGCGCGTCGGCGACCGCGTCCGCGTAGTCCACGCCGTCCTCGCGCATGCGCGTCAGCACGAAGTTGGACGTGCCGTTGACGATGCCGGCAAGCGCGTCGATGCGGCTGGCGGCCTGCGCCTCGCGCAGCAGCTTGATGATGGGGATCGCGACGGCGACGGCGGCCTCGTAGGCGACCATCACGCCGCGCGCGGCGGCGCGCTCGAAGATCTCGTCGCCGTGGCGCGCGAGCAGCGCCTTGTTGGCGGTGACGACGTGCTTGCCGGCCGCGATCGCGCGCAGCACGGCGGCGCGCGCGGCCTCGACGCCGCCGATCAGCTCGACCACCACGTCGACGTCGGCGGCGTCGGTGACGGCGGCGAGGTCGTCGCCCAGGCGGCAGCCCTCGGGCAGCAGCGGCCGCGCCTTCGCCGGCGTGCGCGTGGCCACGGCGACCAGGCGCAG
>DASVLN010000383.1:0-3917 GCA_036384855.1 Burkholderiaceae bacterium
TGGTCGCCTTCGGGCGCGCCTGGCTGGCCGGCGCGCCGCGCGTGTTCGTGGCGCTGGGCCGGCACAACGCGCTGCTGCTGAAGCTCGTCCTCGCGGGCGGGGAGCCGCCGCAGGCCTGCTGGCGCGGCACGAGCGCGCTGCACATGGCCGCGTCCGCCGGCTATGTCGACGACGTCGAGCTCCTGCTCGCGGCGGGCGCGCGGCCCGACGGGCTGCTCGACGACGCGGGCGGGTCGCCGCTGCTGACGGCGCTCTCGGCGGGCCACTACGGCATCGCCGAGACGCTGCTGGCGCACGGCGCGGATCCGCGCATCGTCGCCGACGGCGGCCGCACCGGCCTGCACGCGCTGGCGCTTCCCCTCGTGGCGCCGGGGCAGGCCTTGCGGGCGGATGTGCCGGCACGCCAGCGCGCGCTCGCCGAGCGCCTGATCGTCGCCGGCGTGCCGGTCGACGCCCGGATGACGGTGCGCCGCACGACGCCGCTGATGATCGCCGCCAGCGCCGGCGACGGCGAGATGGTGCAGCTGCTGCTCGATCACGGCGCCGACCCGGGCCTGCGCAACGTCGACGGACTGTCGGCGGCCGACCTCGCCGAACATCGATCCCATCCCGGGCTCGCCGCTCTGCTGCGGGCGTGGCTCGGCCCGGCGCGTTGAGCGCCACGTCCTCCGCCCCCAGCTTCCACGCCATGACCGATTCCCAGTTCCAGGGCCGCACCGCGGTCATCACCGGCGCCGCCTCCGGCTTCGGCCTCGAGACCTCGCTCCTGGCCGCGCGGCTGGGCATGAACGTCGTCATGGCCGACGTGATGGCCGAGCCGCTCGCGGCCGCGGCGCGCGAGGTCGAGGCGCTCGGCGCCGCGGTGCTCGCGCTGCGCACGGACGTGCGCGCGGCCGCCGACGTCGAGGCCCTGGCCGCGCGCACCGTCGAGCGCTTCGGCGTGCCGCACCTGGTCTTCAACAACGCGGGCGTGGGCGCCGGCGGCCTGGTCTGGGAGCACACCGCCGCCGACTGGGAATGGGTGATGGGCGTCAACGTGATGGGCGTCGCGCACGGCGTGCGCGTGTTCGCGCCGCTGATGCTGGGCGCCGAGAAGGCCGACCCGGCCTACCGCGGCCACATCGTCAACACCGCCTCCATGGCGGGGCTCGTGAACATGCCCAACATGGGCGTCTACAACGTGAGCAAGCACGCGGTGGTGTCGCTCAGCGAGACGCTCTACCAGGACCTCGCGCTGGTCAGCGAGCGCGTGCGCGCCCACGTGCTGTGCCCGTACTTCGTGCCCACCGGCATCGCCCGCAGCGAGCGGGCGCGCGCGGATGAGGCCGCTGCCGGGGCGACGCCGACGCCGAGCCAGCGCATCGCCCGGGCAAGCGTCGAGCGCGCGGTGGCCAGCGGCAAGGTGAGCGCGGCGGAGGTGGCGCAGTTCGTCTTCGATGCGCTCGTCGCCGACCGCTTCTACATCTACAGCCATCCGAAGGCGCTCGCGCCGGTGGCCACGCGGGCCGAGGACATCGTGCAGGGCCGCAATCCGACCGACCCGTTCCGCGAGCGGCCCGAGCTTGGCGCGCAGCTGCGCGCGGCGCTTCAAGGCGGCTGAATGCGCCGTCGCGCGGCGGCGTTGTCAGGGTTCGTCCGGGACCGCCGCACCGGGGCGGCGGCGCCTGCTCTGCTATCATGACGGAGTAGGCAATACCTAAGACGGTCGTCCGAAGGACTCAACCGCCGCCCGAGCCGTTCCAGGCCGCGCGTGGTCGATCTCTCCCGTGATTTTCTTGCGTGTCACCTGCCCTGCGCTGGCATGTGCTGCGCTTGATCTTCGAAAACAGGATGTGAGATATGGCGACCGAAACCGGTATCGTGAAGTGGTTCAATGACGGCAAGGGCTTCGGGTTCATCACCCCGGACTCCGGCGGCAAGGACCTCTTCGCGCACTTCAGCGAGATCCAGGCCACGGGCTTCAAGAGCCTGGCCGAGAACCAGCGCGTCGAATTCGAGGTGAAGCAGGGCGAAAAGGGCCTGCAAGCCGCGAACATCCGCGCGCTGTGACGCTGCCGGGCCGCGCCGCCGCGAAGGCGGCCGCGGCCCTTGTTTTTTGCGCGGCCGACGCCAACTCAGGCGCTTCGGCGACCGCCCGGCCTGTCGCGCGCAAGCGTCGAGGGCCCCACGCCCGGGCGCCGAAAGCCTTAAAATAGGCAGAGTTCGAGTCCGGCGAGTACGCGGATTGCCCCGGTGGCGATACCGCGTGCCCCAGGTGGATCCGCCGATCCGCCGCCGGTTCCAGCGGTCGGACGTCGCGGCAACGCGATGGCCGGCCCCGCGCGATGCGCGTCGACCGCTTTCGATGCGAAAGCGTCCGCGACGCCGCCGCGCCACGCCACTTTCGACGGTCCTGAAACGGGATGCGCCCGCCGCCGGCGCGCGCCCTTCTGAGCGGGTCCTGGACGCACGTGGCGCCGCAGGTTTTGACATCGCAAGGATTCAGGAGCGTTTTCAATGGCGAAAGAAGAATTGATCGAAATGCATGGCGTCGTCGAAGACGTCCTGCCCGACTCGCGCTACCGCGTGAAGCTGGACAACGGCCACCAGCTGGTCGCCTACACGTCCGGCAAGATGCGCAAGCACCACATCCGCATCCTCGCGGGCGACAAGGTGTCGCTCGAGCTGTCGCCCTACGACCTCAGCAAGGGCCGCATCACCTTCCGTCACATCGAGCGGCGCGGTCCGGTCTGAGCGCCGGCTCCCCGCTCGTCGTCCTCCTTGCGAGACCCGCGGCCTGGCCCGCGGGTTTTTCGCTTGTGCGGCGCAGGTTCGTCGCCCGCCGCCCCCTTGCGCGTGAGGCGCGGGGTGAAGCAGCCCGCCGCGCCGTGTCTCAACGGGCCGCCGGCAGCTCGAAGCACAGGCAGGTCGTCGTAGCGTGCGCGTAGAGCGCGCCATCCGGGCCGACCAGCCGGGCCTCCGCCGTCGCCAGCTGCTTGCCGCAGTGGACGACGCGCCCCTCGGCGCGCACGCGGCCCGGTTTCGGCGTGAGCGCGCGCACGTAGTTCACGCCCAGCTCCGCGGTGGTGTAGCCACGACCCACGGGCATCATCGTGTGGACGGCGCAGCCGAGCGCCGAGTCCAGCAGCGTCGCGAACCAGCCGCCGTGCACGCCTCCCATCGGGTTGAAGTGCTGCGGCCCGGGCGAGCCCTGGAACACGGCCATCCCCGGCCCGACCTCGATCAGCGCGAAGTCCAGCGTGCGGGCGATCGGCGCGTACGGCAGCTCGCCGTCCAGCATCGCCTGCAGCTGCTGCAGCCCGGTCCGGCCCGCCAGCTGGGCGGGACTCGCGACGCCGGGGCCGGCGCGCTCCATGCGCTCGCGCTTGGCGTTCTCGTCGGCGATCCATCGCTGCAGGACGGCCTCGGCGGCCTCCGGCGCAAGGCGGTCGGTGGTGGTGGGCGGGGTGAAGCTCATGGCGGATCCTGGTCGGGACGGGGTGAATGAATGCATATGCAATCAATGTAGCTGCAACTATAATCGCTCCATGAAATCACCCACCGCGCCGGAGGCGGCATCCATGCCGGCGCGCCCCTACGGCTGCACCAACCTGAAGCTGCGCCAGCTGATGCGGCGCGTCGCGCGGCACTACGACGCGGAGATGGGCAAGGCGGGGTTGAAGGGCACGCAGTACTCGCTGCTGAGCCACGTGGTCAAGCTCGGGCCGATCCGGCCGGTCGACCTGGCCGCGACGATGCGCGTCGATGCCTCGACCCTGTCGCGCAACCTGAAGCCGCTGGTGGCCGCCGGCTGGCTGGCGCTGGAGGCCGGCGAGGACGGCCGCAGCCGCCTCGTCCACGCGACCGACGCCGGCCGCGACAAGCGCGCCGAGGCGCAGCGCCGCTGGCGCGTCGCGCAGGAGCGGCTCAACGAGGCG
>DASVLN010000384.1:0-5632 GCA_036384855.1 Burkholderiaceae bacterium
GCGGAGGTACGTCAATCGGGCATGCTTATGGGTGTTCATCCGGTTCCGGCTTTGAAGTTGACGGGGGGTTTGGCGATTCCCAGTCTCTCAAAACCTCTCCGGGTGAACACCCGCAACAACCTATTGAACCTTCACACCTAGGCAGCCTCGGCCGTCGCCGCCTCGGGCTTCGAGAACGCGAAGAAGGGCTCCAGCCCGTTGCAGCCGAACTCGAGCGGATCGATGTCCGCGAGCAGCTGCTCGTGCGGCAGCAGCGCGCCCCGCAGGCCGGCGTCGTGGAAGTAGCGCGCGATGTCGCCGCCGAACAGGCGCACGTGGTCGTCCTGGCCGTAGAACATCGCTGCGAAGTCCGGCGTCGGCCGGGCGTCGAGCTCGAAGGTGTGTTTCAGCCTGGGCGCGTACGGCGTCTGCGCGATGACCATGCCGCCCGGCGCCAGGCAGCGCTCGAACTCCGCGAGCGCACGCTCGGGATGGTGGACGTGCTCGAGGAGGTGGTTGGCGATGACGAGGTCGAAGCGGCCGTCCTCGAAGGGCATCGCCTCCGCGTCGACCTTGACGATGCCCTCGCGCGCGGGGAAAAGGTCGCCGCGCACGTACTCCGCGAGCCCGCAGGCGCGCAGGCGCGGCTCGAGCGCGCGTTCCGGCGCCAGGTGCAGGACGCGCGCGCCGGCCAGCTGCGCGGGCAGGCCGGCCGCCAGCATGTAGAGCCACAGGTGGCGGTCGCGGTCGTTGCAGCCGCAGTGCGGGCAGCCGTAGACCGACAGGTCGGAGCCCACGGTCTCCATCAGGATCATGAACTGGCTGCGCTGGGCGGCGCGGGGGTAGGGCACCCAGGCGGGAACGGCGCGTTCGCAGAGGCAGCAGAAGGCCATGGCGACGACTCCTAGTGGGCCGTGGGAACGGGCGTGGCGCGGGCCGTGGCCGGCGCCGGGGCGTCGGCGGCGAAGGGCAGGTCGTCGTCCAGGCCGCCGAAGTCGGCGCGCATCGTGCGGGCGACGGTGCGCTCGCGCGGCGTCGTGGCGATCTTGCGCAGCGTCACGCGCATGAAGGCCGCCTTGTCCTTCGCGCAGGGCTGCACGTTCGCGTCCAGCCAGGCGGACTGCGTCATCTCGAAGCGGTGCTCGAACCAGCCGAGGTACCAGAACCAGTCGGTGTAGTAGACCCACGAGTTCTCGTTGAGCGCGCGCAGGTGCGTCGGATCCTGCCAGGCGGTGAGCGCCTTCTCGTAGGGCACCTCGATCTGGAACTCGCCGCCCTCGCGCAGCAGCGCCAGCGCGTTGCCCATCAGCCGGGGCAGGTCGGGCACGTGCTCCAGCACGTTGTTGGCGTAGATGACGTCCACGCTGCCAGCCTCCAGCACGACCGTACCGCCCATCAGCGTCGGCGCCTCGTGCGGGAACGCGACCTCGCGGCCGAGGTCGAGCACGAGGTCGGGCTGGGCGCGCTCGAGGATGTCGATGTTGAGCCAGTTCGGCTTGTAGTCCTTGCCCGAGCCGAGGTTGATCGCGCGCGGCCGCCACGGGCCCGGCGCGCGCAGCTGCTCGTCGAAACCCTGCGAGAAGCCGGCCGCGAAGGCGAGCACCTCGGCATAGGCGTCGATCGGGTCGTGCGCCGGCCCTGCCTCGCGGAAGGCGGCGAGGCACTCGCGCGCGGCGTCGTAGAACCCGGGCGTCGCGAAGTGCTGCGCGAACCAGGACTGCGCGTCCTCGGGCAGCCACAGCACGCTGTCCTCGAAGGCGGCCGAGGGCGCGGTCGAGGGGGTGCGCTCGGAGATCACCGGCGTGCCCAGCGACAGGCAGTGGAACGCGCGGGCCTGCTCGAAGCGGTTGCTCTCGTAGAAGTGGCAGTTCAGCACCGCCTTGGCCTGGGCGATGTAGGCGTCGCGCTCGGGGCCGTAGATCGGATGGTCGAAGGCGGCGACCGCGAAGCCGGCGGCCTCCACGCGCTCGATGAAGCTGCGGCGGCGCTCGTTCATGCTGCCGAAGAACAGCAGGTCGATCGGGCGCTGCTCCAGCGGCAGGGCGGGCTGGTCCAGGTAGGACGCGTAGCCGAACGACACGACGGGCACGTCGGCCGGATCGGCGGCGTACGCGGGGATGTTGGCGGCGTCGTAGTCGACCACCGCCGACCGGCGCAACAGGGCGAGGTAGTCGGCGCTCACGGCGGCGCCGCCTTGGCCCAGCTGCTCCAGGTTGACGAACACGCAGGGATGGCGTTGCTGCCACTCTGCCGGGAAGCCCAGGTGCGCGCCGAAGACGAAGTTGACCGCGTCCTCGCGCAGCCGGTTCTTGGCCATCGTCACCTTCGCGCCGAGGCGGCGGAACTGGTGCCGGAAGTAGCGCGCCTGGTCGAGGAAGCCGAGCGAGTGGACATAGCCGGCCGGCTGGATGATGGCCAGGTGGATCGCGGGGACGGTCGTCATTGAGGGGCGCTCCGGGTCGGTTCTCGCGGCCGCGGTGGCCGCGGATGCGGCGCGCACGGGCGGCGATGGGTCGACTGTAGTGAGCGCACCGCCGGGGCGACGGCGCGAAAAGCGGGGTGTCCCTACGGCATTTCGCAGCGCGCCTTGAGCGCCGGGCGTCTCTTTTTCGGCGCTGCCCGGCCGTTTATCGGGCAATGTGTCACGAATTGCAACCGCGACCGCTTCCGCTGCGCGGCCGGGCTCGTCAAAATTGGTGCTATCCCTGACGCCGATCCGATTGAACCCGACCATGATCAAGCACTTCGCCCTCGCCGCCATCCTCGCTGCCGCGTCCGCCGCCGCCTCCGCCGCGGGCCCGAACCTGCTGCTGGACGGCGACTTCGAGTCCACCCCGGTCGCCGCCGGCGGCTGGACCACCGTCAGCGCCACCCCGGGCTGGACGTCGACGACCCACGGCATCGAGCTGCGCAACGACGCCGTCGGCGTCGCTGAATCGGGCGTCAACTTCGTCGAGCTGGACACCGACCAGAACAGCTCGATGTACCAGACCGTGACGCTCGCCGCGGGCGAGTACACCCTGAGCTTCTGGGTGCAGGACCGCGCCGGCACCGACGCCGCGACCAACGGCCTGAGCGTGTCGGTCGGCGGCCTGCTGCCGACCCAGGTGCTGGCGGGCGGTGCCTATCCCGAGTGGACGAAGGTCACCGAGACCTTCGACGTCGGGACCGCGACCACGACCACGCTGACCTTCGCCGCCGCCGGCGTGTCCGACTCGCTGGGCACCTCGCTCGACAACGTGTCGCTGACGGCCGTGCCCGAACCCTCGGGCCTGGTGCTGGCGGCCTCGGGCTTGGCGCTGCTGGGCCTCGCGCGCCGTCGCGCCCGCAAGGCCTGATTGCCGCGCGGCCCCGGCCGCGAATCGCCTGAAACGCAAAGGGACAGCGCCGCGAGGCCTGTCCCTTCGTCGTCTGCGGCGCTGTCGGGCCGGTCAGGTCAGGTCATCTGGCGGAAGCGCAGCGCCTCGATCGCGCGGCCGGTGCCTTCGTAGAGCACGGCCAGGTTGCGCGCCGCGAGCGAGCTGCCGCGCCCCGCGACCGAGCCCTCGAGCTCCGGCCGCTCGCCGATCTCCAGGCAGCGCAGCCACGCCTGCTCGATCATCGGCAGCAGCTCGCCGGCGCGCGCGGGTTCCTCGGTCGCCCAGTCCAGCAGCAGGTCGCCGAGCGCGAAGAAGAAGTCGGGCGAGTCGGCCCAGGCCGCCATCGACGCCTCGGCGAGCTGCACCGCCTCGCCATGGCGGCGGCAGCGCTTGAGGGCATGGATCTCGCGCACGAGGCGATCGTGGTGCCAGCCCGGCACGCCGCCGACCAGGGTGACGCCGCCGGCGCCGTGCGAGGCCTCGCAGCCGCGCGAGCGGGCGAAGTGGGACGCTGCCTCGACGTAGCGCTCGTAGACGTCGTGGTCCTTGCCGAGCTGGTAGTGCAGGTAGGCGTCGTCGGGCGACTGGGCGAGGGCGCGTTCCAGCAGGCCCGCGTTGCGGCCGGACTTGGCCTGCAGCGCCTGCGCGCGGTAGCCGTCGTGGGCGAGGGTGGTCGCGAGCTGGCGCACCGGCAGCGCGTGGCGCGGCTGCTCGTGCACGCGGCCTTCGTAGCGCACGCCGCGCGGCAGCACGCGCGGCAGCCAGCTGGGCGCGACGCTGATGCCCAGCGGGGTATCGAACTGGCTGTCGACGCGCAGGGCGCCGACGAACTCCGGCGCGGTGTGGCGCAGCGCGAGCAGCTCGAGCCCGTGCTCGGCGATCCACTCGTCGGCGTCGACCACCACGTTCCAGTCGGCGTCGGCGAGCGCGAGCGCCGCGTTGCGCGCGGCGGAGAAGTCGTCGACCCATGCGAAGTGCGCCACGCGCGCGCCCGCCGAACGCGCGAGCGCCACGGTGGCGTCGGTCGAGCCCGTGTCCACGACGACGAGCTCGTCGACGCAGTTGCGGGCGCTCGCGAGCGCCCGCACGATGCGCGCGGCCTCGTTGCGGGCGATCATCACCAGCGCGACGCGATAGGCGGCCATGTTCACTCCGCGGCCAGCGCCGCGGGCGGCAGGCCGGCCAGGTGGCGCTCGTGCATGCGCAGGTACAGCGCGTCGAGATCGCGCGCGAGCCGTTCGGCATCGAACAGCGGCAGCGCGCGGCGATGGGTCTCGAGATGCTGCTTGAGGCCCTGCAGCGTCTGCGGTTCGTTGGCGAGCGCGGTGGCGAAGGCGACATAGTGCGCGGCGTCGGCGCAGGCGAGCTCGCCCAGGCCGCAGGACGCGACGAGGCTGGCCGCCACGCGCGACGCGAAGGTCGGCCCCGGCACCGTCAGCACCGGCACGCCGGCCCACAGCGCCTCGCTGGCGGTCGTGTGCGCGTTGCAGGGCCAGGTGTCGAGGAACAGGTCGGCCGCGCGCAGCCGCGCGATGTGGCCGGCCAGGCCCAGCTTCGGGGCGAAGATGACGCGTTCCGACGGCACGCCGCGGGCGGCGAGCTCGCGCAGCAGGTTCTCCTTGGCGTGCGGGTTCCAGGCCAGCATCCACAGCACGGCGCGCGGCGCGCCGGCCAGGATCGCCGCCCACAGGTCGAGCATGTGCGGCGACAGCTTGTAGGTCTGGTTGAAGCAGCACAGCACCACGGCGTCCTCGGGCAGGCCGAGCTCCGCCCGCGGCGGGCAGGGCGGCAGCGCGCGGCTCGCGTCGTTGGGCTGGTAGCAGCCGGCCAGCTGGGCGATGTGCTCGCTGTAGTTCGCGGCGTGGGACAGCGGCGTCGTGATGCGGTCGCCGATGAAGTAGTCGATGAAGTCCGCGCCGCTGGATGCCGGGTAGCCGAGGTAGCTCGCCTGCACCGGCGCCGGTCGGTAGGCCAGCAGGTCCATCCGGCTGTCGCGGGTGTGGCCCTTCAGGTCGACCGCGATGTCGATGCCGTCGTCGCGCATGCGCTGGGCGATCGCCTTGTGGCCGAGGTCGTTCACGTCGACGAAGTGCTCGCAGGCGGCGCGCACGCGGCGCGTCACGTCGTGGCCGTCGTCCGGGCTGTGCGAATACAGGAACACCTCGAAGCGCTCGCGGTCGCGGCGCTCGAGCAGCTCGGCCATCAGCACCGCGGTCGCGTGCTGGTAGAAGTCGGCCGACAGGTAGCCGATGCGGATGCGTCCCGGCTTGCGCGGCCCGGGCGGCGGCAGCGGC